>NZ_JAAHHM010000011.1:0-89732 GCF_010692445.1 Moorena sp. SIO3E8
AATCTAAGAAAAGAGAAGGCAGTGATAAATGAGTTCTTTTGGAGTTAGTTGCGCCGTGTACTTGGAGACTTGTTCGCACGGTGCTTAGGGGACGAAGCGGGGGTAACCCTGCTGACTTACCCAATCAAACATAGTGTTTGCTTGGGGATATAAGCCGCGCTTCCAGGTGGCAAGCTATAAGCGCGGCTTTTTGTCCAAGAATCTTATCGAAATAGCGGACATTTTTATTATTACTAATATCTTGGAAAAAGTCAAGAGTATTTTTTAAATTTTAATATTTATTTACAATTTTAAAAAATTGACTAGTTTGGGATTTTAAAAATAAAAATTAGTAATTTTGTTAGGTAATTTTTGATTTTTAATATAAACATCATAGGGTGGGCATTGCTAATGTGAATTCCGGAAGAATGGTAGGGTGGGCATTGCTGATAACTATCAAAATTGTTCCCTGATAAAATAAATGGGCAATGCCCACCAAGACCCAAGACTCGTAGGGTGGGCATTGCTGATAACTATCAAAATTGTTCGCTGATAAAATAAATGAGCAATGCCCACCAATACCCTAATGTGAATTCCGGAAGAATGGTAGGGTGGGGATTGCTGATAAATATCAAAATTGTTCGCTGATAAAATAAATGGGCAATGCCCACCAAGACCCAAAAGGCAATGGGTACCCTGGTTGGTGGGCATTGCTCAGGTGACTTTGGGCAGGTAGGCGAGTTGGAAACAGGCTTTTCCCACCCTACAAGCTACTCTGGTTGGTGGGCATTGCTCAGATCAATTCCGGCAGGATTGGGAGACCCAAGACTCGTAGGGTGGGCATTGCTGATAAGTATCAAAATTGTTCGCTTATAAAATAAATGAGCAATGCCCACCAAGACCCAAAAGGCAATGGGTACCCTGGTTGGTGGGCATTGCTCCGGTGACTTTGGGCAGGTAGGCGAGTTGGAAAAAGGCTTTTCCCACCCTACAAGCTACTCTGGTTGGTGGGCATTGCTCAGATCAATTCCGGCAGGATTGGGGGTTGGTTTCAAGCAATGCCCACCCTACAAAATGCTCTGGTTGGTGGGCATTGCTCAGATCAATTCCGGCAGGATTGGGGGTTGGTTTCAAGCAATGCCCACCCTACAAAATGCTCTGGTTGGTGGGCATTGCTCAGGTGAATTCCAGCAGGGTTGGGGGTTGGTTTCAAGCAATGCCCACCCTACAAAAGCGTAAGCTGAACCAGACAAGAATCCTAGGGTGGGTCTTGCTCAGCAAGTTCAACATTAGTTAGCCTAGAAATTAAATCCGCAATGCCCAGCAATCCACAACCATGCCCGAATATCGTCGAGCCTATGTCCCAGGTGGAACCTTTTTTCTGACTCTGGTAACCTACGACCGCACCCCTCTGTTTTCCGAACCCGAAACAATTGCTTATTTGCGTGCTGCACTTGCTAAAACTCGCACTGAGAGACCTTTTGAAATTACTGGTGCAGTTGTTTTACCTGACCATATTCATTTCTTGTGGACTCTACCCCCAGGGGATACAGCTTATTCCTACCGGGTTTCTCGGTTTAAGGTGTTGTTTACGCGATCGCTACGGGGTAAAAAATTCAAGCCACAGAATGTATCGGCATCCCGTCGTAAACACAGAGAAAGTAATGTTTGGCAGCGCCGATTTTGGGAGCATGTGATTCGAGATGAATCTGACTTCCAACAGGCTTTAGATTATATTCATTACAATCCGGTTAAGCATGGGTTGGTATCTTGTCCTCATCGGTGGGAGTATTCGAGTTTCACCAGATGGGTTGAAACAGGTCAGTATCAGATCGATTGGGGTTGTTGTTGCTGGGGGAGACAACCATTAGTTCCAGATTTTTCGGAAATTGGAGCCAAGGTTGGTGAGTGAATTATCAACGGTTGGTGGCTAGACAATCGTAGGGTGGGCATTGCTGATTGAGATCATGATTGAAAACCGATCAATGAAATGGGCAATGCCCACCAATAATGACAATCGTAGGGTGGGCATTGCTGATTGAGATCATGATTGAAGGCCGAGCAATGACATGGGCAATGCCCACCAATAATGACAATCGTAGGGTGGGCATTGCTGATTGAGATCATGATTGAAGGCCGAGCAATGACATGGGCAATGCCCACCAATAATGACAATCGTAGGGTGGGCATTGCTGATTGAGATCATGATTGAAGGCCGAGCAATGACATGGGCAATGCCCACCAATAATGACAATCGTAGGGTGGGCATTGCTGATTGAGATCATGATTGAAAACCGATCAATGACATGGGCAATGCCCAGCAATAATGACAATCGTAGGGTGGGCATTGCTGATTGAGATCATGATTGAAGGCCGAGCAATGACATGGGCAATGCCCAGCAATAATGACAATCGTAGGGTGGGCATTGCTGATTGAGATCATGATTGAAGGCCGAGCAATGACATGGGCAATGCCCACCAAGACCCAACCAGAATCGTAGGGTGGGCATTGCTGATTGAGATCATGATTGAAAACCGATCAATGACATGGGCAATGCCCACCAAGACCCAACCAGAATCGTAGGGTGGGCATTGCTGATTGAGATCATGATTGAAAACCGATCAATGACATGGGCAATGCCCACCAAGACCCAACCAGAATCGTAGGGTGGGCATTGCTGATTGAGATCATGATTGAAAACCGATCAATGAAATGGGCAATGCCCACCAATAATGACAATCGTAGGGTGGGCATTGCGGATCAAGACCATGATTGAAGGCCGAGCAATGACATGGGCAATGCCCACCAATAATGACAATCGTAGGGTGGGCAAATAGTGATGTCAATTCCGGAATGTTTGGGAGTTGGAAACCGGCCATAGGTACCCTGGTTGGTGGGCATTGCTCCGGTAAATTCCGGCAGGGTTGGGGGTTGGTTTCAAGCAATGCCCACCCTACAAAATGCATACTTTGTTGTCACCCCGTGAGGTTTCAAGCAATGCTTTGGGTGGGCAAAGTAATGGTGAATTCCGGAAGGTTTGGGAGGCATAGGTACCCTGGTTGGTGGGCATTGCTCTGGT
The DNA here is from genome assembly GCF_010692445.1 of Moorena sp. SIO3E8. NCBI lineage: Bacteria > Bacillati > Cyanobacteriota > Cyanophyceae > Coleofasciculales > Coleofasciculaceae > Moorena > Moorena sp. SIO3E8. The sequence continues at coordinate 3,060 of NZ_JAAHHM010000011.1, forward strand.
CAATTCCGGCAGGATTGGGGGTTGGTTTCAAGGAATGCCCACCCTACAAAAGCTACAAAAGCGATCGCGTAGCGGCTCCAAAGGAGCATCGCACTACAAAATGCACCCTGGTTGGTGGGCATTGCTCCGGTAAATTCCGGCAGAGTTGGGGGTTGATTTCAAGCAATGCCCACCCTACTAAATGCTTACTGCTTGGTGGGCATTGCTCCGGTAAATTCCGGCAGGATTGGGAGTTGGTTTCAAGCAATGCCCACCCTACAAAATGCATACTTTGTTGTCACCCCGTGAAGTTTCAAGCAATGCCCACCCTACAAAAGCGTACGCACTAATCAATTCCGGAATGTTTGGAAGTTGGAAACCAGCAATGGATACCCTGGTTGGTGGGCATTGCTCTGGTAAATTCCAGCAGGGTTGGAGGTTGGTTTCAAGCAATGCCCACCCTACAAAAGCGTACGCACTCAGATCAATTCCGGCAGGATTGGGAGTTGGTTTCAAGCAATGCCCACCCTACAAAATGCGTACTACAAAATGCGTTCGCGTAGCGGCTCCAAAGGAGCATCGCACTAGAAAAATCTCCTGAGCCTGAGGGTCGAGCGAGGAAATATGGTGAAGGTAAAACAGTTCTTGAGTTTTCGGTGATGACGAAGGGAGTTAAACTAGGAAAATTTTTGGCATTGAATCGAGCTGCACCAGTTCACACTCAGGCTTTTGGTCACCTAGAGAGTCTTGAAGGTAAGTGTGGGAGGTGTGCTAAGTTGGGACAGTTTGGGAAGTTTGGGAATTCGACTAATTTCTAGTTATGAGAAATCCTAAAAAGCAGTTAACACTATTATCATGGACTCACTATATGTTTGGGGGATTTTTTGGATTTTACTCCCTGTTTATACTAATGTTGTATATCCCTTTTGGTCTGTTCATGATTGGTGCAACTGACTCAATTCCGGCAGACTTATCAGGAGAGTTATCAGAGTGGTTTAAGTTATCACGAAATGTGTCATCTGACTTGCCTGGCTATTTGCTGGTCATTTCTGGTGCCATACTTTTCATCCTTGGAGAAGTCTTTGCTTTTGCTATCATTCTCTCTGGATATATGCTCAGAAAAAGCAAGAATTATTGGTTTTCGTTTATGATAGCTTGCCTACTCTGCTGGTTCAGACCATTTGGCACACTTGTTGGAGTTTTAACGATTGTTGTTCTATCTCGGCAATCGGTAAAAAAATTATATCCTTTTAACTATTAAAAGGGAATCGGGAATCGGGAATCGGGAATCGGGAATCGGGAATCGGGAATCGGGAATCGGGAGTCGGGAGTCGGGAGTCGGGAATCGAAAGCAAGGAACAGGGAAAAATTTTTGTGTATCTCATTGTCTTGATCCAAAGCGCGAGTGGGGGTTTCCCACAAGACCGGGCTGCATCGCTACTATAAGAACCACTGTAGTTAGTATTACTATACTTGTGATTAGTGTAAGGGTGAACCGCTGAGTGCGATGGCCTTTGGCCACGCTACGCGAACGCATCCAATTCAATCAACACTATAGGGTACCTAAATAAATTGTGAGAATTTTTGTTCCCGACTCCCGACTCCCTACTCCCGACTCCCGATTCCCGATTCCCGATTCCCGATTCCCGACTCCCGACTCCCGACTCCCGACTCCCGATTCCCGATTCCCGACTCCCTACTCCCTACTCCCTACTCCCTACTCCCTACTCCCTATTCCCTACCATGAGGTTTAAGCAGGCTAGCCAAATCAGGACCACTGGGAATAATTCCACCTGGATTGAGGGGGAAAAGATTGCCGTAGTAATCGCGCTTGACATCCTCCAAGCTACAGGTATCAGCAACTCCGGGAAGCTGATACAAGTCACGCAGGTAGGGGCCTAAGTTATCGTAGTCCTGAATTCTGAAACGGTTGCACTTGAACAATCCATAATAGACCACATCAAAACGGAACAGAGTGGTAAATAGACGCACATCTGCCAGGGTTACCCTATCCCCACACAGGTATCTACTGGTCTCCAGGGCTCGATCAATCTTATCCAAGGTTGTGAATAGCTGATCGCAAGCTTTCTCATAAGCTTCTTGGGTCTGGGCAAAACCGCAGCGATAGACCCCATTATTCACCGTGTGGTAGATAGTCTCATTCCACCCATCAATGGTTTCCTTTAGTTCCTCTGGATAAAGGTCTAGGGTAGGATTAGTAGCGAACTCATTGAACTGTGAGTTCAGCATTACGATAATTTCTGCACTCTCATTGTTGACAATGGTTTTGCTATGTTTATCCCACAGCACTGGAACTGTGCAACGACCGTTGTAGCCTGTTTGTGCCAGGTCGTAAAGCTCAGGAAGCGTGTCGCAGCCTTCTTGCTGCTCATTAAATACCCAAATCCCCTGATTTGAAGAAGGAGAGGCAATGAATACCGGTATTGCCTCTTTGAGTCCCTTCAGTGCCCTTACCACGAGAGTGCGGTGCGCCCAAGGACAACCAAGTCCTACATAAAGACAGTAGCGTCCTGCTTCGGGTTGGTAAGAATTCTCTGCTTCTGTGCCAATAAAATTCCTAAACTCGCTCTTCGGGCGAATGTACTCTCCAGAATTATTCCGTGGAGCCAGCTTCGACATCATCATTTGCCAGAGAGTTGTCCAGACAAACTTTCCCAACCTGATGATTAGTGATGGTGGGAGTGACTTGCCTTTCTTCTTAGTTTCAGCAGCTCTGGTCATGATAGGAGTTTAGTAAGACATATAGCGCTACGGGCAAGGCAAAAGGCAAAAGCGATGCAGCGCGGTCTTGGGGGTTTCCCCCATGAGCGACTGCATCAAGACGGCAAAAGGCAAAAGGCAAAAGTTTTCTATAACAGCTTTTGCTGTTTGTATCAATGTCAAACACCTTAATGCGTAGTGCTATATATACGATACCAACAAATTCTGACCAGTGGCCTGATTACCCTAATAGGGCTAAAAAATAACCGTGACTTCAACAGTGTAAGTCACGGTTATTTTTGAGTCAAATCTTCCGGTTTTCCCAACCAAACTAACGTCTGTTAGGTTTCTTCTCCGATACTTTTTAGCTACCAAAGTCTACCAAGATAAACTTTAGCCCGCCAATGCAAGCTGATTCCTCAGCCAGGGGGTATCTCCCAAAGCACGAAGAAATATTCCTCGTGCGCGATTAAATTTTTAGAACCAGATCCAATGTCACTACAAAACCCTTGGTTTTCGGGAAATTTTAATTAAGACAAGGTCGTGGCACTAATATCATAGTTAAAGTATAGCAAATTACTTGAGGCTTTGGCAACCTTTGTGATACTTTTGCCTACTGTCAACTAACCCTTAGAATTATCTTCTGGATCATCGATCTTTGGTACCCAATTAGGAGTGTCTGACCCTTCCCAACCAGCAGGACGTTTAGAGTTGTACCAAGCAATCGAGCCAATCACAACTGCTGCCACAAAACCCACAACATACACTAGGGTAAACCACAAGGGAAAACTGCCTGCTTCCATCAATACATACATAGCCAGTTTAGATTTTCTCGTATTTCGGTTATCGTACCATCCAGCATGATGGCTTCGATACCGTAAGCTATAAGCTATCAGTATTCAGCTATCAGTATTCAGCTATCAGTATTCAGCTATCAGTATTCAGCTATCAGTATTCAGCTATCAGCTATCAGCTATCAGCTATCACTATTCAGCTTATGAGCTACTTCCCAGCCTCGTTCGCACAGCGTGGCCATTCGCGTAGCGTGGCCTTTTGGCCAAGGCCAAAGCCTGTGCCACAAAGCTGACGGGTGATGGCTGACGGGTGATGGCTGACGGGTGATGGCTGACCGCTGACCGCTGACCGCTGACCGCTGACGGCTAACAGCACCTACTTTCTAGCTGCTGGGGGAGCTAACGGACCTCCTGCTGGCTTGCGTTGAGGCTTAGGACGAGCCACCGGTTTAGGAGCAACTCTCGGTGCTGGTGCTGGCCTGCGCCGTGCTCGTGCTGGTGCTGTTCTGCGCCTTGCTGGTGCTGGTGAATACCTGCGCTTTGCTGGTGCTGACCGTCTCGGGGCAGTGTTTCTGGGCGTATAGCGTCTGGTAGTACTTTTACGGGGATAAGACCGTTTAGTTGTTGCTTTGCGACGGTAATACCGTTTGGGTTGAGAGCTTTTCCTAGACACCCTGACCCGATTACTACGACGCCGTGTAGAACTGGCTCTTCTGGTTGAACTACCTCGTCTTGAACTCGTTCTTCTCCTTGACCGAGTTGTGGAAGCGGTAACGGTAGTGGGAACAAATTTTTTGTTAATAACTCGTTTAGGTTTAATCGGCTGAGCTTCAATGGTAGCTTCCCGACCGGATAACTTCCTGGGGCGCTCAGTAAAGGACTCACGGTCTAAGTCTTCGATTACCTCCAACATGAACTGACGCCAGGTGGCAGCAGCAGTTGCACTAGAACCCTTGGTAGGCTTGTTATCATCATTACCTAACCAAACCCCAGCGACTAATTGGGGAATATAGCCCACAAACCAGAGGTCACGGGCATCATCCGTAGTGCCGGTTTTGCCAACTGCTGGTCGTCCAATTTGAGCCGCTGTCCCAGTACCCCCGGTAACCACACCCCTGAGCATCCAGGTCACAATGGCTGCTGTTTCTGCATCAATAGCTCGCTCACCCTCGACTTTGTGGTCGTAAATCACGTTACCGTGCTGGTCAATAATGCGGCTAATCCCATGAGCATCGTGGTGAATGCCTTGGGCAGCTAAGGTGCCATAGGAACTGGTCAGTTCTAACAGGTTTACCTCAGATGCTCCTAAGGCTAGGGAGTAGGTGGGATGGAGTTTAGATTTAATCCCCATTTTTTGAGCCAGTTTGATGATCGGCTCCCAGCCCACATCCACTAGGGTTTTAACTGCTACCACATTTATCGAAGAAATCAGGGCATCCCGCACTGAGATCGAACCCCGGAATCTCTCACTGTAGTTTTTAGGTTCGTAACCATCTACTATATATCCGGCATCCATGTAGCCTTTATAGGGAGACATCCCTGTTGCTAATGCTGCGGTATACACGAATGTTTTGAATGTAGAACCAGGCTGACGCTGAGCTTGGGTGACCCGATTGAGGTAATTATTGCTATCTAGGTCATTAAAATCCTTACCCCCAACCATAGCTTTGATCTGACCATTGCGGGGATCGACGGCAACTAGTGCAGCTTGTCCAAACCGTTGGTAACGACCATAGGTTTTCATGGTCTTTTGGACAGCAGTTTCAGCAGCATCTTGCCACTCTAAATTAATTGTAGTTTCAATAGTCAGCCCTTTCTTAGCCAGTACTTCTTTGGAAACGTATTTGGGCAATTCTTGTTGAATATATTCCGTGAAATAGAATGCTTTACGCTCCAGTCGCTTCGGTTGGCTTGGCTTAATACTCAGGGGCTCGGCCATGGCTTTGTTGGCTTCAGCCTGGGAGATGTAGCCATTTTCCAACATCCGCTGCAATACTACATCACGACGCTCTTTGGCTGCTTTTTGCCTAGAGCTATTGATTTTGCCCTCCAACAATGGCGAGTAAACACTAGGAGCTGGGGGTAATCCCGCCAGTGTTGCCATTTCTCCCAAGGTCAGGTCTTTTACCGGTTTACTAAAATAGACCCAAGCCGCATCAGCAATCCCGTAAGCACCGGAACCCAAATAGACTAGGTTTAAATAACGCTCCAGGATTTGATCTTTGCTCAAATCCTGCTCAATTTTCTGCGCCATGCGCATTTCTTTGAGTTTGCGTACGATGCTGCGTTCGTGATCAAAGTAGACAATTCTAGCAAGTTGCTGGGTAATCGTGCTACCTCCTTCTACTACTCCCCCAGCTTTGAGGTTAGCCACAGTAGCACGGAGAATACCCTGGGAATCTACCCCTTTATGCTCTTTAAAGCGTTGGTCTTCAATCGCAATGAAGGCTTCCATCAGGGTTTCGGGTATTTCCCAAATCTTGAGGGTCTCATGGCTAGCTGGCCCAATTTGCTGGATAATAGTGCTGTCGGCAGCTTTAATCGTGATCGTGTCATCTCGAACATAGGTCAAGACATCCTTAGTAGAATCTGGCAGAGAGCTTTCTAGCTTTTGCCAACCCCAACCCAATGCGATCGCACTGCCACCCACCCCTAGTCCGATCCAAAACCAGGAGCGACGATAGATTGCTTTTGGTCCAATTAGCGGTTTGATAACCGTACTAGATACACGCTTAATTCCGTTGAGAGTTTGGGCAACTACCCTCGGTCGCTTCCGCCGTCTTGGCTTTGGTGAGGGGTGCTTGCCATCATTAGACTCAACACTCTGATTCAAATCCGATTTTTTCGCCAGTTTCTTTGAGAGATTCCCAGAGTTGTGGCTATGCCGATCTTGGGGCTTCGGGGAAAATATTGACACATCAACTCCTTAGCAATACAAAAGCAGCCATAACATGTTGTCGTATAACTTGTTGTCTATTTTAGGGCTTAAAATTTTAAATTTAGTGAATCTGTAACTTTTTTCCTTCTGCTTCCCTAAAATCAGGATTTATACGTAGTAGTCATGATGTCATTGGTCATTCATTATTGGTTATTTTCCACTACTAGTTAAGCCTAGGGTGAGCGACTAATCATGACCAAAGCATAATGGAAATATTAAACTAAACGTTATTTTTTGCGATTTTTCAATCCAATACGTCCTCTTTAAACCCTGTGGTATTTTCCTCCGAACGTCTTCTGTTTACACCAGCCACTCCTGACGACCATGCCATTCCTACTATCTTTGCCTTTCCTAATCAATACAGTATAGGTATTACTAGTCTTGGCTATCAGATAGTGTGGGCATCTTTAGCCTTGCGCCCTGACTTAAGGGTCAGCCGCTTGTTCACCGATTACCATGAGCCATTACCGAGACAGCCAGAATTACTAGGTTATTCTATATCATGGGAATTGGATTATGTCAATATCTTAGGGGGATTGGAATTTTTGGAGATACCCCTATACTCAGCACAACGGGACTCTAGCCATCCCCTAGTGTTTGGTGGCGGTCCCGTGTTAACGGCTAATCCAGAACCCTTTGCTGACTTCTTTGATGTGATTTTGCTCGGAGATGGGGAAATCCTGCTAGATAATTTTATCGATGCGTATCAAGAGGTTCGGACTGCTGAACGTAATACTCAATTGCAGCATTTGGCTCAAGTCCCTGGAGTTTATATACCTAGTTTATATGACGTAACCTACCATGACCTAACGAGTGCGATCGCATCCATTAAACCAGTGTCTGATCAGATTCCTGGCACCGTCTCTAAACAGACCTATCGGGGCAATACCCTGTCTGCTTCCACAGTGGTCACCGAAAAAGCGGCTTGGGAAAACATCTACATGGTAGAAGTAGTGCGCAGTTGTCCAGAAATGTGTCGCTTTTGTCTGGCCAGTTACCTTACTTTACCATTTCGTACTCCTAGCGCGATCGATTCTTTGATTCCAGCTATAGAACGGGGATTAAAGGTAACAGACCGGATTGGCTTACTGGGAGCATCCGTCACCCAGCATCCCGAGTTTGATGTGTTGTTAGATTACCTAAATCAGCCACAATACGACCATGTGCGCTTGAGTATTGCCTCAGTGCGAACCAATACAGTTACTGAAAAGCTAGCCCAAACCCTAACTAGACGTAACACCCGTTCGATTACGATTGCAGTAGAAAGTGGCTCACAACGGTTGCGCGAGATTATTAATAAGAAGCTCACTAATGACCAAATTATCCAGGCAGCAGTGAATGCTAAAGCAGGGGGATTAAAACGTCTGAAACTCTACGGGATGGTAGGAGTTCCGGGAGAGGAAATAGCAGATGTTGAAGAAACTGTAGCGATGATGGAACAGATTAAGAAAGCAGCGCCCGGTCTAGGCTTAACCCTCGGTTGCTCTACCTTTGTGCCCAAAGCTCATACACCCTTTCAGTGGTTTGGTGTCAATCCCCAAGCCCAGAAGCGCCTCAAGTTGTTGCAGAAAAAATTGCGATCGCAAGCCATAGACTTTCGACCAGAAAGCTACAACTGGTCAGTCATTCAAGCACTCATTTCCCGAGGGGATCGTCGCTTATCCCAACTCTTAGAACTAACCAGGCATTATGGCGATTCCCTAGGCAGTTTCCGCCGTGCCTTTAAACAATTGCGAGGACAGTTACCTGAACTAGACTTCTACGTCTATACCGACTGGTCAACAGAACAAGTGTTGCCTTGGAGTCATCTGCTTGGGCCACTTCCCCAAGCCACCTTGCTCAAGCACTTAGGTGCTGCTACAGCTGTGGGGTTAGGGAATGGGGAATAGGGCCTGTGGGAGGTGTGGGAAGTGTAGAAAGTCAGTTATTTTATTAAACGGGGTACCTATTTGAGCCAAAGTTCCCGACTCCCTCGGTGCGCTTTCCGTAGGCGAATTAAATTCGCCACGGGTCGCACCGCTCCCGACTCCCTGTGCCCTTTGCTATTTATTATTAAGCATTCAGCGTGTCGCGTATCAGCTATCAGCCAAAGGCCTGTGGCCACACTACTTGAGCTCCGAACAGCTTTTGAATAAAATAAGCTGACGGCTGACGGCTGACGGCTGAATGCTTAGATTTATTACTTTTACTAATTACAACCTATGATTGAAATCTTCAATGAAATACAGAATACATGGCAGGATATAGTCCTACCTGTAGATAAAAGAAAAGATTGTTGGACAGTTAGTCAACAATTCCGTGATCATGTCAAACAGTTTTTCCCAAAAAAACAATATAACTTATTAGAGGTGGGATGTTACAAAGGTTTGACCGCAAAGCACCTAGCGGATCACTTCAATCAATATCTGGGTTTAGATGTTAACGATAGCTACCTGAGAGTAGCAAGACTAAACAATATTTTTAATTCCCATGTAAAATTCCAAAAATTTGATGTGTATACTTCTGATTGGAATCAGTTAACCTTTCCTGCTGATGTGGTTTTAATAGATGCACGTCATAAATACGAGTATATCAAACAAGATATTGATAACTGTTTAAAGCGATTTAATAATGCATTGATAATTTTTGATGATTATGGAGCATGGGAAAGCGTCTATAGGGCAGTTAATGAAGCGATCGATGACGGTAAGTTAGAGGTAGTCAAAGAAATTGGAGTTGAGAAAGGCCAACAACTATGGCCAGATCAGAATAATCCATACTCTTACACACATTTTGGCTCAGAAGGATTAATTTGCCGTAGTAGTGAAACGGTTTTAAATTAGGTTAGGTTTTGAGGGAGTAGGGAATAGGGAGTAGGGAGTAGGGAACTCAGATTAGTTGTACCTAACATTCGACTCTAGGGTCTGGGGGGGTGACATGCAAGCTAAAATCCTTACTGGGTAAGATATTCAGCTCATCTGTTACAAAAAGATACATGCTGTTTTGGACCGACCTTGGACGTAGTTATAAGGGTTTGAGCGTCCAGAACATCAAAGAAGGGTCAATTTGGGAGTTTATCTTTCCTGAAATAATTGGCATCAAAGCCTTACCTAGTAAGCTTTTCAGGGCTCATGTCACCCCCTCAGCTCTAGGGTGGAGTAATATTTGTTCTCTACTTCGTTAATTTTCAAAATAGCCCTACACCCGTTTGCCCACAGCCAACACCCAGTAAAGCTAACAATGCTGCTTCTCACTCCGTCAGGTCAAAAAGACACCGGTTAACTAGTTAAAATAACTTAACATTAATCATCCTTAACATAAAAGGTACCCTCAAGGGTACTGTTAAGCCAGAGTTAGATCTGACATTCTAGAAATGTGTTGATGAAACCTAATTGCAGCAAGAGGTAAAACCCATGCCTTACAAATATCATAAACCCTGTGTGTTCCAAGTTCCGATCAAATTAGAAGTACCCATTGTTCTCGACATCGCTGTCGCTGCTAAGCGTAAGTGCTTTGACAAATATGAGGAGATGGAGCTCATTGAGACCGAAGGTAGCGGAGATACTGAGCCAGCCGAACCGGTTGGCACTTAGTACCTTTAGGCATATTTGAAAGGAATCTTTAACGGCTGGCTTTGAATTAGTTCATAGTAATTAATCCCTGCAATACCCCTAGGCTGATCAAGCCAGGGGATTTTTTTGTCAGTCTTTTGCTGATATAGTGCTATGCCCAAGGCAAGAGGCAACAGGCAAAAGGCAAGAGTTAATTAAGTAAGAATGCAGTTGCTCATCTCCCCATCTCCCCATCTCCCCATCTCCCCATCTCCTCATCTCCCCATCTCCCCATCTCCCCATCTCCCCATCTCCCCATCTCCCCATCTCCCCATCTCCCTATTACCTATTACCTATTCCCTATTACCTATTCCCTATTACCTATTCCCTATTCTCCCCTCACAAGACCACCATAGACCAATTTCTCAATTGTCTTTACTAGCAACAGTGTTAACTATGGAAAAATAATGTTTTATTGCTGTAACCGTTAGGACTACTGATAAACTGGCACTGTCTCCAATCACTCCAACTGTTATTTCTATTTTACTAGTAAATAAGAAACATCGATGATTGGAGAAAACAAATGAAAAAAGCAATCTTATTACTAGCTACAGCTGCTGCAGTTACCGTCCCTACAACTGAGGCTTTTGCTCAGCATACTTTTCCTAGTGAGCGTTCCCACTGTCGAGCCACTCTAACTGCTAGCAACCCCAATTCTCGGATCACCTTACGTTCTGGAGCAGGAACTAATTATAGAAGCTTGGGTTATGGTTTAGTCGGTGATAATGTCTACGTCCTAACAGCAACTCCTCCAGAGCCAGATTACAAAATAGACAGGGTTGGCTATGGTTGGCACAGAGTAGGTTTTCCAGTAAGTGGTGCCAAAGGATGGATTCGCGAAGATTTACTCAAGGTTGAATGTGCTCCCATTAATGATTAAGGAGGTGGATGGGTAAAAACTAAAGGATAGCATTTATAAAAATGCTATCCTTAAAATAAATTAATCTTAATCATCCTTAACATAAAAGGTACCCTCAAGGGTACTGTAAAGCCAGAGAATTATTTGACATTATATAAATGTGTTGATTGAAATTAATTACAGCAAGAGGTAAAACCCATGCCTTACAAATACGATAAACCTTGTGTGTTCCAAGTTCCCATCAAATTAGAAGTACCCATTGTGCTTGACCTAGCTGTAGCGGCTAAGCGTCAGTGCTTTACTAAGTATGAAGAAATGGGCATCGAAGAGGCAGAAGGTAACGGAGGTGGTCGTGATAAAGCTGAAGTACCTAGCACTTAATCTCTTTAGCAATCTTTGACGGCTAGCTTTTAAATTCTGGGCATTAATTAAGTCCTATATCTCCTCTCTATCCTCCATTCTGACCTCAGGATGGAGGAATTTTTATTTTCGACATTAACCGATAATTATGCCCACCAATACCGAAGCAGATCAAAATCGTAGGGTGGGCATTGCTCAGGAAGATTAAAATTAGTGAGCCTATAAATTAAATGAGCAATGCCCACCAATACCGAGGCTAATTTATGCCATCTTATTATCAGTTTATAAAAGGTACCCTTAAGGGTACTGCCAAGCCAGAGAATTATTTGACATTATATAAATGTGTTGATTGAAATTAATTACAGCAAGAGGTTAAACCTATGCCTTACAAATACGATAAACCCTGTGTGTTCCAAGTTCCCATCAAATTAGAAGTACCCATTGTACTTGACCTAGCTGTAGCGGCTAAGCGTCAGTGCTTTACTAAGTATGAGGAAATGGGCATTGAAGAGAACGGAGTGGGTAATGAGCCAGGTGAAGTACCTGCCACTTAGTCTCTTTAGTAACTTTTGACAGGAATCTTTGACGGCTGGCTTTAAATTATTTCATAGAAATTAGTTCCTCAAATCCCCCTTGGCTTACCAAGTCAGGGGGTTTTTCTTAACCAGTCTCTTGCTAAGGTTAACTAAAAGGTACCCTTAAGGGTACCGCAACATGTTAGTAACTTATGACATCATTGGGAGAGATTAACACTACCTGCAAAACTACCTGTTGGAGGGCAAATCATGCCTGACGAAAATATCCAAGAATCGGCTTACAACTGTGAGTTTGAGATTCCGATCAATTTTTTAGTTCCCTTATCATTCAAGCCCACATTTGCGCCACAAAAGTGTACCTTTCAACTTTGCAATCACCCTGATGCTAGTGCCAGTCCGCCACCTTATGGTTTGCGTCTTGATGGACTGCTCACTGGTAATCCTAGAGATATCTATACCTTTGATTTTGAGTACAAGGGGGCAGAGGTATGGCTCGACTACACCAGCACAGGTGAGATCCACATCCACGGAAAAGCTTTCGGTGGACAAAAAGAAGGGAAGAATTACAAACCAGGAACAACTGACTACTGGGATATCGACTTTACCTACAAAGTTGTGGGACATAAAGACAACGATGCCTATGTCACGGAGAAAGCCTATGGCAAGTACAACATTGGCATGGGTAAGGGGACAATCAAGTCTAAGAAGTTCAAGTCCTTTGATTTAGTAGACTACTTCGGTAAACATGAATACTCCTTCCGGTTTGGTGATGATACGGAGCACCGGGGCTATAAAGGTATCTCTGGCTGGGGCTGGCTGAATCATAGTGGTGCCAAAGATGGTATCTATGAGCACCTAGATTACTCTGACTGGCTATTCGTTGCTAAAATTCCTAAACTATCCATGGCTAAATGGAAGATGATCTGCTGGAGTGGCTTAGCCAGTGCAGTCTGGTCTGAGGATGATCATAAGAAGTCCGATTATTAGCGATTAGTTATAGCGCCGCGCCCAGTGTGGGGAGATGGGGAGATGGGGAGATGGGGAGATGGGAAGTGTGAGAAGTGTGGGAAGTGTGGGAAGTGTGGGGAGATGGGGAGATGGGGAGATGAAGAGATGGGGAGATGGGGAGATGAAGAGATGGGGAGATGAAGAGATGGGGAGATGGGGAGATCAGCAACTGACTCCCCAAGACGGCGCTATCTCCCGACTCCCGACTCCCGACTCCCGACTCCCGACTCCCGACTCCCGACTCCCGACTCCCCGCTCCCTAAATCCAAGAATCGCTAACCACTAACAAATTTCTTGATCTGTTCCAGTTTGTCTTTGTAGGGAGCATAGCGCAACTGCAAATCCAGCCAGAAGGACTTCTTCAGCACGCTTTTTTGGTGAGAAAAGGTATCAAAACCAGCTTTACCATGATAAGCACCCATGCCACTATCACCAACTCCACCAAATGGTAAGGAAGGAACATTTAGATGCATAACTGTTTCATTCAAGCAAACAGCACCAGCAGAGGTCTGTTGCAAAACCTGCTGTTGCTTTGATTTGTCTCTGGAGAAAAAATATAGGGCTAAGGGTTTTGGTCTTTGGTTAACTATCCCAATCGCTTCATCTAAATTACTGTATTCAATCACAGGTAGAATCGGACCAAAGATTTCCTCTTCCATCACTTTATCCTCTAAGGAAATATTGTCGATGACCGTTGGAGCAATATAGCGGTCTTCTGCATTAGTTTGTCCACCAATTATAATCTCACCATCGTTGAGTAAGCTACTCAAACGCTGATAATGTTTATCACTGATAATTCGAGCATAATCTGGACTTGTGGCGGGATCATCTCCATAAAATTTATGGATACAGGCTTTGATTTCCTGGAGTAAATCAGATTTAATCTCCCGATTGACCAGCAGATAGTCTGGTGCAACGCAGGTTTGACCGGCATTGATAAACTTACCCCAAACAATTCGTTTTGCTGTAGTCTCTATCGGCACATCTGTCTCCACAATGCAGGGACTTTTACCCCCCAACTCTAGGGTGACTGGGGTTAGGTGTTTGGCAGCAGCAGTCATGATAATTCTGCCAACTTGGGTGCTGCCAGTGAATAAGATATGGTCGAATTTTTCTGCTAACAGTTCCTGACTGGTTTCTACTCCCCCTTCCACTACAGCAATATAGCTAGGGTCAAAGTTTTTCTGGATAATCTCTGCGATCGCACCAGAGGTGTGAGGGGAGATTTCAGAGGGTTTGATCACGCAACAGTTTCCGGCTGCGATCGCACCCACTAAAGGAGCAATGGCTAGAGCAAATGGATAGTTCCAGGGACTGATAATCAGTACTACTCCCAAGGGTTCGGGATAAATTTGACCCGAGCCTGGAAAATTTGCCATTGAGACCGGGACTCTTTTGGGCTTGACCCAGGATTTAATATGCTTGAGGGTGTGATCAATTTCCTGCACCAGGATAATTTCGGTAGCATAAGATTCAAATTCCGCCTTGTGCAGGTCGGCTTTCAAGCCTTCTAAAATGGCAGCATCATTTTCTAAAATAACTTGCTTGAGGCGCTTGAGTTGGGCGATCCGGAATGCCACATCTTTGGTTTTACCGGTGCTGAAAAAATTGCGCTGCTGAGCCAAAATATCTTTGACTTGACTGGTTTGTAGTTCAAGCATCTTAAAATTTAACCCCTGAACGGAAAAAAAAAATCATTTTCTTCTGGTTCAAGGTTAGCAATTATTTGATAGGATAGTTTATTGCTAAAGACTTGCAAGAGTTGAATCAATTCAGCTCCCTGAAACCATTAAGTACATGACTTACCCATTGCCCCCTAAATCCCCCAACTTTGGGGGACTTTCGTGACTTTGTCCCCCCCAGATTTGGGGGGTTAGGGGGGCAAAACCAACGAAACTTCGTAAGTCCTAAAGTAATCATTACGTCTGAAAACTCCCGATGCCACTAAAAATTTCAGCACTATTGAGCGGTAACAAACCATGGCATCGTCTGGGTTTGCCTGGTTGGACAGTCTCGGTAATTGCGATCGCACTCCTAATTTGCGCACCAGTCCTATTTGTGCTGGGCAGTATGTTCTCCGATTCTTCAGAAGTATGGAGTCATTTAGTCTCCACTGTCTTAGGCAGTTACATTGCCAACTCCGTTTGGTTAATCCTAGGTGTAGGTAGTGGAGTATTAATCCTTGGGGTTTCAACAGCATGGCTAGTAACCATGTGTCGCTTCTGGGGAAGCCGGGTGTTTGAATGGGCGCTACTACTGCCTCTGGCAGCACCAGCCTATTTACTTGCCTATACTTACACCAATATGCTGGACTTTTTTGGACCCGTACAGACCTGGCTGCGGCAGCTGTTTGGCTGGACTAGCGTGCAGGATTATTGGTTTCCCAATGTCCGGTCTCTGTGGGGTGCGATCGCAATGTTGTCTCTAGTACTCTATCCCTACGTTTACCTGATCACCAGGGTAGCGTTCCTAGAGCAATCCGTGCGTACCCTAGAAGCTGCTCGTTCCCTCGGATGCAGCCCTTGGCGTGGCTTCTTCACCGTGGCTCTACCCCTAGCTAGACCAGCGATCATGGCAGGTTTGGCCTTAGCACTGATGGAAACCCTAAGCGACTTTGGGACAGTAGAGTATTTCGGTGTCAGTACCTTCACGACAGGGATATATCGTACCTGGTTAGGTATGGGTGAGAGGTCAGCCGCTGCTCAACTAGCCGCCTGTTTGCTACTATTCATAATTGTTTTAATTCTACTAGAACGCTGGTCTCGTAAGCAATCTCGCTACTATGAGACTGGCAGTAGTTACCAACCAATCAAGCCATTTTCACTAACTGGGGGTCGAGGTATCCTCGCGCTGTTAGCCTGTTTGCTTCCTATTGCTCTTGGATTTTTAGCACCCGCAGCATTTTTGCTGCACATGACCATTAAAAATGCTGAGGAAACCTTAGATGATAATTTTTGGCAGCTAGCTACAAATAGTTTACTATTAGCCATTACAACAGCTGCCATTGCCATGGTCTTAGCATTAGTCATGGCTTATGGGCAACGTCTAGTGCCCAAACTAGGGATGCGCTTAGCAGTACGCACTGCTGCCATGGGTTACGCTATCCCTGGTTCAGTGATTGCAGTTGGTGTCTTAATGCCCTTAGGTCAGTTGGACAATACCATTGACAGCTGGATGCGGGCAACCTTTGGCTTATCCACTGGTTTACTTTTCAGTGGCACTATCATTGCTTTAGTATACGCCTATCTTGTACGCTTCCTAGCAATTTCATTTAATACCGTTGAATCCAGCCTAGGTAAGATCAAGCCTAGTTT
The DNA here is from genome assembly GCF_010692445.1 of Moorena sp. SIO3E8. Taxonomy (NCBI): domain Bacteria; kingdom Bacillati; phylum Cyanobacteriota; class Cyanophyceae; order Coleofasciculales; family Coleofasciculaceae; genus Moorena; species Moorena sp. SIO3E8. The sequence continues at coordinate 19,159 of NZ_JAAHHM010000011.1, forward strand.
AGATGATGCCTCTCGCAGTCTCGGTTATGGACCTACGCTGACCCTAATTAAAGTTCACGCCCCATTAATGTGGGGAGGATTGTTGACAGCAGCCATGTTAGTGTTTGTGGATGTCATGAAAGAGTTACCAGCAACTCTGATCATGCGACCGTTTAATTTTGACACCCTGGCAGTACGAGTTTACCAGTATGCCTCCGATGAACGATTAATACAGGCATCAGCACCAGCCTTAGCGATTGTTTTAGTAGGAATTATTCCAGTAATTTTATTGAGTTTAAAGATTGCTAAATCTCAGAAATAATTTTAATGCAGAATTCTAAATTCTAAATTCTAAATTCTAAATTATTCATGGTGTTGGAATCAAAAAAAAGGGAACAGGGAACAGAGAAAAGAGGAGTTTTTGCTTTCTGCGCGCTACTCCCGACTCCCTACTCCCTACTCCCTAATACGACAGTACTTCACCTAATTTACAACTGTTATACCCAACCAGCAATATCCATCAGTTGAACTGCTGTAGCACTATTGGGACCATATTGGGAAACACTGGTTGGATCTTCCTTAAAAGGAAAACCAAAGCCCGCAAGTACCGGATCAATCGGTGTTCCAGGAACCACTGGATATTCGCTATTAGCTTGAGCAAAGAAGGTCTGAGCCGTAGGGCTAGTTAGATACTCTAAGAATTTGATAGCATTTCCTGGATTAGGAGCTGTTTTCACCAAGCCGCCACCACTGATATTAATGTGGGCACCCCGGTTTTGCTGATTGGGGAAAAATACACCAACTTTCTTGAATATCGCCTGCTTGGCAGGTTCATCGGATTTAATATAGCGAGGTAGATAATAAGTATTTGCGATCGCAATATCTGCAATCCCAGCAGCAACCGCTTCAATTTGGGCTCGATCATTACCCTGAGGCTTGCGAGCAAAGTTACCCACAAAGCTCTCGACCCATGATTTTACTGCTGGTACACCCAGGCTAGCAATCAGTGACGCCACCAGAGACTGATTATAGACGTTGCTCGATGAGCGGATAGCAATGCGACCTTGCCATTTGGGATCAGCCAAATTTTCGTAGGTTGACAGATCCGCAGGGTTGACTCTGTCTTTGTTATACATAATCACCCGCGCTCGCTTAGTGAAGCCAAACCAGTGATTGTCAGGGTGTCGCAGGTTAGCGGGAATCTTGGAGTTGAGTTCCGATGAATTAACCGGGGCAAAAATACCAGCCTGGTCAGCTTTCCACAGACGACCAGCGTCAACAGTGATTAAGACATCAGCAGGGCTATTGGCTCCCTCACTTTTAATCCGTTCTATTAATGGATTTGCTTTCCCCTCAATCAGATTCACTTTAATACCAGTGATGCGGGTGAAGTTGTCGTACAAGTCATCATCCGTCTTGTAGTGACGAGAGGAGTAGACATTGACTACCTCATTCTGGGCGACTGCTCTACGAGGTTTACCCAGTTCACCCAAGGTGTAAGCCGCCATGGCTGTACCACCTGCTAGTAAGATATTTCTTCTATTGATGTTCATCAGCAACTACTACTTTCTCTCCTTAGGATTATCGCTAAACTTATGCAGTAGGTATGGTAATCCAGCACCTGAGTTACCATACCTACTGCTATCGAAATAAATTATCGATTAGTTTGGGAATTTTGTAAACTACCTTAGACGGTCGAATGCCAGATAAATCCTTTCAATTACCTGATTTGACTATATACTTGACCCTATAGTAGATGATTAGGTCAGTGTGTAGAAGAGGAACTTTACTCATTATAATAGAATATTTTTAATGGCTTATCAGAAATTTATCCAAAAATTTTTCAGAGGAATAGAGCTGAAAGTTATAGCGCTGCACCCAGGATGGAACTTCCGCCCTTAGGAAACAGGGACTGAAAAACCTTTTGAGATAAAGGGTTTAGCAATTCTTCGTGCCTGAAATTTGGCAACACCCTTACCAGCATTACTACAATTGATAAGATTTAGCGGCTACTGACTACTGAGCGAGTCGGGAGTCGGGAGTCGGAGTAAGAATGTGGGGAGTGGGGGGAGTGGTAAAAAATCCGGCGTTGCTTAATAATGGAATGATTTTAAAAGTTTTGTGCAATGGGCATCTTGCCGTAGAATGGGCATCTTGGTGGAACGGGCATCTTGGTGGAACGGGCATCTTGCCGTGGAATGGGCATCTTGGTGGAACGGGCATCTTGCCCGTTTCCTCTCCGCGCGGGCAGGATGCCCACTCTACTCCTATTCATTCAAAGATTCAGCAACACCAAAAATCCTGTGTACCTCACTCGTGATGAGAATTGCGATATCTCAAGTTTAGTTAATAACTTCGTTTATGACCGCTTGTTTTTTGTTATTTATTATTAACTGAAGTGTGTTTTATATCACCGATATGATAACGTTTATGATAACGTTTATAGTCACATTATAGGGTTTTAATTTGAGATGTGAAACTAGGATTCATGGAAAAAGCGATGCAAGGCGATATAGCATTTATAAAAATATCATGAAAACCAATGCTAATTTCTGATCACATCAAAAACTCTTTGGATCTCTTTCCTACTGCTCCCTACTCCCTACTCCCTGCTCCGAAGCTCCGAACGCGCCCCGCGTGGCCCACGGCCTCAGCTCCCTGCTCCCTTTCACCATCAATCCTATGTTTACATCTCAAATAAAAATGCTATAGCGTTTTTCCTAGCTATGAGGTACACAGAATTTTTGCCCTATTCCCTATTCCCTGTTCCCTATTCCCTGTTCCCTATTCCCTACCTATTTCGTGAGCGCTGCCCTATAACCCGTCGCCGAGTCTGAAACCACATAGAAATACCTGTAATTGCTAAGGTTAATAAACCAAAGGCATTGAGAAAGGGATAAATCATTTGTAAGTTAATGGCACCAAATTTTCCTTTGTGCAGATCCAAAAGCCAAATAAATTCACTACTTTTATCAGTAATAACTGCCACCTGAAACAAGGAACCTGTAATCACAGTCAACAACACTGGCAATACCATAATTGGGGCAAACCAAGCGTGCAATTGACGTAAACGGAATCTATTAATAGTCATAGTAATTATCAATTATCAGGGCACTTTAAGTACAAATATCTGGGTTGTAGGGAGCAGGGAGCAGGGAGCAGGGAGCAGGGAGCAGGGAGCAGGGAGCAGGTAATAGGCAAGAGGCAAGAGGCAATAGGGAAAAAATAATGTGTAGGTCATAGCTATGATAAACGCTATATTATAGTCTTATAATAGTAAGATAAATTCTATAGGGTACCTAAATCAATTGTGATAATTTTTGATTCCCTACTCCCTACTCCCTACTCCCTACTCCCTTTGTTATAGTAATAGTATTAGAATAATGGTTGCCAAGTTTTGCCGCTATCTTTAGATTGTAAAATTCCATTCTGATCATTAGCAGCGTATAAAAAATCGGGATTAGACGGGGCGATCGCCATATACAAAAATAAGTCTCCTGTTTCTGCGCTTATGGCTTCCCAAGTCTTACCCCCATCGGTACTTTTAAAGAATCCTCCGGAATCTTCTGAAAGGATGTGAAATCCATAAATTACTGTTTTTTCTGCTTCGGATTTCAGAGCCAGACTAGCAACGAGGGACTCTTGAGAATTGGGGACTAAAATCCAGCTTTTTCCACCATCCCTACTCTCAAATAATCCCAGAGTTGTAGCGGCAAACACGTGCTCAGGATTGCGCGGGTCAACTACTAAGTTATGGGGATTATCCTCCAGTCCCTGCGCTGGTAATTGATTCCAGGTTTTGCCACCATCCTTTGAAACCAACAAGCCTTGTTTTCCAGAAACCGCCCATCCATAAATTACTTTGGGATTAGCTGGTGCGATCGCTAAAGTCAGAAAATCTACCCCCAGCAGGGATTGGAGCTGCCAATGTTGCCCTTGATTGTAGCTAGTCAGAAAACCGAGCTTGCCTCCTGATGGTGGATGTAAGCTAGCATACAAGCGTCCGCTATCCTTGGGATGAGCCACAAAGCTGGTGAAATTAGAACGAGTTTTGCCAACTTGCAGCCATTTCCCTGCCTCAGAACGCTGCAATAGGCCATGATGGGTGGCTACGTAGAGGATTTCTGGATTCTCTGGACTAACAGCCATAGCGTGAATATTAGTTTTCTGCCACCACTTCTCAGGAGCATCACTAAGAATAACGTTGTTATTAGTGACATTATTGGTCACTCCGGTTATGGTTGACTGAGTGATATTGGTTTTAATTGTGGTGGGTTGACAACCCATCACCGTAATAGCGACAATACTGTAAATAAACCAATTTTTAACCATATCGTTTATCTCTACATTCATCTATACATCAATTGCTTGATTGAAGCGGGTACAAGTGGCACTACCACCAGTAATCCTAAGATGAATTCTGCCAATCCAAGGAGTGGACTGGTAATTTCAAATCTGGTAGTTAACGTTTTACTATCCACTGTTGCTGCTTCGGAAACTGTAGCGGTTGCCACAGGAGGAGTTATTGGTACTGATACAGATTCTAGACCAAGCCGGTTTGATGATGATGGCGTAGTTGCTGCTTCTAGGGTTTGTTTAGCTATGGTTGTTGGTGAGAATATCCGGTTTGGGCAAACAAAGGTTTTTTAATGTATTATAGGTCTGGTTTATAACTCCATGATTTGGGAGTTGTGCGTCAGGAGTGGCGAGCTACAATATCTTACAATATTAGTTAGACATCCGTTGTCTTTTTGTATCCCTTAGGATACAAGCCATGATCGAAATCCGCCAGACCGAAGCTTATTCCAAGTGGTTCAGTGGCTTGCGCGATCGACAAGCGAGGGCACGTATTGATATTCGTATTCGTCGTTTGTCGATGGGCAATCCCGGTGATGTGAAACCAGTGGGAAGAGGAGTTTCGGAACTGCGTATTGACTATGGACCTGGCTACCGGGTGTATTTCTTGCAGCGTGGGAGTACCTTGATAATCCTCCTTGCAGGTGGTGACAAGCGCACCCAAGACCGGGACATCAAGACAGCCCTAGATCTAGCACAAAAGTTATAGGAGATGGTCATGACCAACATCAAAACCCATCCCTGGGATGTGGCAGAACATCTGGAGACAAAAGAAGATATGGCTGCCTATCTCGAAGCTGCTCTTGAAGATGGGGATCCTGCCTTGGTAGTGGCTGCTCTACGGGATATTGCTCGTTCCAAAGCAATGACACAAATTGCTCGCGAAACGGGTCTCGGCCATGAAAGTATTGATCAGGCGTTGTCGATGGAAAGTAATCCAGAGTTAGCAACTGTTCTAAAGGTAATACAGGCACTTGGTCTACGGTTGCGGGCTACTCCGATATGAAGTATTGCATTTTTGTTGTTGTGTCTTTTGACTAAGTTAGAACGTTTCTTCCTAGACCAATTGGTAACCAAGTTACTCAGAAAAGATTTCAAAATTAAGAATTATATCCAGTAGGCATTTCAAAATAAGATGGGTTTACCCTGGATCAAGCAACAGATAATCAGTCTTGACCCTGCAGCTTGCCTATTTCAATGGAAACCACCACTCAAGATATGCGTTCGCGTAGTGTCGGCGAAGCCGAATCGCTTCCATTGCCCCCTGGTAACGTCTGTTTACCCATTATCGGTGAGACCATCAGCTTTTTAACGGATCGAAATTTCCACAAAAAGCGGTTAGACAAGTATGGGCGCATCTACAAAACCCACATTTTTGGTAGCAGTAGAGTGGGCATCCTGCCCGCTCGCAAATATTGATAACAGGCAAGATGCCCGTTCCACCAAGATGCCCATAGCACCTATCGGGTCAAACCGTAAAAATGGGATGCACTCAACCGGGATTGATGATCGTGATATTTTTGGCATCATGGAAATAACTCCTTTTTAGGAGGGAGGAAAGCTGCGCTGGTAGTGGTTAACAGTTATGACCAGCGCAGCTATTAGTTTCAGTCGTTACCTTCTATACTATACATAACTCTTCAAAAAAATGCAAGGGTTAATTAAAATTGGTTACATTTTTTTACAACCATTTTTTTAGCCATTTATGAACTCAATTATGTATACTATTTATAGTAATTTATATTGGATATTTTTTATATAGCAGACAATAGTTAAGTTTTAAAAAACGGTTTATATGATAGAACATCTAAGCTTTTTTTGAGTTAAATTGGATATTAATCAGTTATCATAAAAAACTCACACTCTATCTCCAAAATCCGGACTTACTGCTCCCTTTACTAAAGTACATCGCCGAATGGATAAATGCTTTAAAATAGTTAACTATCAATATAATTCAATAAATAATCATCATGAATTGGAGAGAATACATTGATTCCAATCCCAACATTTTATTAGGTAAGCCAGTCCTTGCTCACGTGTTTGAGATTGGTGAAGAAGAAGATTTTGACGAGGAAATTATACTAACTCGTGAGAATCTGGCTCTGATGAATTTTCGCCATGGAACGTTCCGCCAATGTCAAACCTGGTGCAGGTATCTCAATCGAAATGATTCGGCACCACCTTGATGAATAATTATGGTATATAACTCCATGATTGAATAGTTTTGTGTCAGGAGTGGTGACATCAAGACAGCCCTAGATCTAGCACAAGAGTTATATAGCAATCCGTGTAGGAATTGAGAGAATTTTGATGCCATATTCCCTACTCCCTACTCCCTACTCCCTGTTCCCTGTTCCCTGTTCCCTTCCAGTAGGCATTTCAAAATAAAATGGGTTTACCCTGGATCAGGCAAGAGATAATAAGTCTTGATCCTGTAGCTTGCTTATTTCCATGGAAACCACCACTCAAGATATGCGTTCGCTTCCATTGCCCCCTGGTAATGTCTGTTTACCCATTATCGGTGAGACCATCAGCTTTTTAACCGATCGAAATTTCCACAAAAAGCGGTCAGAAAAGTATGGGCGCATCTACAAAACCCACATTTTTGGTAGTCCTGCGGTGACGATGAATACTGCAGAAGCGAATCAATTTCTGTTTACGAATGAAAATCAGTATGTTGCTTCTATCTGGCCCAAAAGCACGCAAATCTTACTTGGAGCCGCCTCACTGGCCAACCAAACTGGAGTTTTCCACCAAAAGCGCCGCAAGTTAATGTCCCAGGCGTTTCAACCGAGAGCATTAGCGAGTTATATTCCCACCATGGCCAACATTACTAGCAATTATCTCAAGAAATGGGAACAGATGGGAACTTTAACCTGGTATCCTGAACTGCGGGACTATACCTTTGATATCGCTAGTACCTTGCTGATGGGAACTGATGGCGGTTCCGAAACCCCTCTGGCTCAACTATTTAATAACTTTTCTGAGGGAGTGTTCAGTATCCCGCTCTCTCTACCTTGGACAAGGTTTGGTAAAGCTTTGCGTGCTCGTCAAGGATTGCTGACCTATATCGAAACCATTGTCCAACAGCGACAGCAACAGAAAAATCCCGGAGAGGACGCCTTAGGATTATTGTTAAAAGCCGAGGATGACCAGGGGAATTCCTTGAGTTTGGATGAAATCAAAGACCAAGTGCTTCTGTTGTTGTGGGCAGGTCACGAAACCTTAACCTCTGCGATCGCATCCTTTTGTCTGTTGACAGCGCAGCATCCAGATGTTGTTGCCCATCTCCGTGCTGAACAACAGCAGTTTTCTGGTTCAGAACCCCTAACCATGGAACATCTCAAGCAGATGACCTATCTAGAGCAAGTGCTCAAAGAAGTGCTGCGCATACTTCCTCCGGTTAGTGGTCTGTTTCGGAAGGTTATTCAGTCTTTTGAATTTAACGGTTACTTGATTCCTCAAGGTTGGACTGTACTGTGCCAAATTACCGAAACCCACAAAAATCAGGAAATTTATCAAGATCATCAACGCTTTGACCCAGATCGGTTTGGCCGAGATAGGACAGAAGATAAACAAAAAACCTTTGGATATATCCCCTTTGGAGGTGGTTTACGGGAATGTTTAGGCAGGGAGTTTGCCAAATTAGAAATGAAGATTTTCGCGGCTCAATTGCTCCGGGATTATGACTGGAAACTAGTGCCAGGTCAAGATTTAGAAATGGTGGTGATTCCAACTCCCCATCCCCGGGATGGACTTAAGGTTAATTTTAGCCGTAGAGTAGGTTCTTAAGTAGATTAGCTAGTGTAGGAAAAGCCAAACTAATAGGAGTTACGGAAGTTTACCTGAGCAAGCTCTATATCTATAACGCTTTGTAGGATAGGCGAAGAAACTAAGAGTGTAGTGAGTCTCTTAGTTTCTATACCTTTGCACTAGCTATTTGTTTTAGTTTAAATACTATCAAACAATGTTCACAACTCACTTTACCTTGTAAGAAGCAACCGCAACCCTTTTTTTCGGTCAATTTAAGCTAAACTTCAAAGGTAAACTTCCGGATAACTAATCGATGCTAAAATTCTACTACAATACCCTCTCGCCGAATGTTCGTCGTGTCTGGCTCACATTACTAGAAAAAAACCTTCCCTTTGAAACAGTATTAATTAAATTAGATGGCGATCAATTTCAAGCAGAGTTTTTAGAAATTAACCCCTTTCATCACATTCCAGTTCTGGAAGATAACGGCTTGCGGTTAGTAGAATCCTTGGCAATTATGGACTACTTAGAAGCCAAATATCCCACACCTGCCCTGCTGCCAAGTTCACCAGAGGCATTAGCCAAGGTACGCATGGTACAATTGTTGACTGCTAATGAGCTATTTTCCCCAGTAGTTCAACTAATCTGTCAAAAGGAAGATTCACCACAATTTAAAGTAGCCAAGCGGAAGCTAGATACAGTACTCAAATTTTTATCAGACTTGCTAGGAAACAGCCCTTACTTTGCTTCGGACCAGTTAACCTTAGGAGATATCGTTGCTGGAGCAGCAATATCGTTATTGCCGAAGTTAAAGATTAATCTTACTGATTATCCTAACATGGATCAGTGGTTTAAAAGATTGATGCAACGGGAACCATGGCAGAAAACAGACATGAGTCCAGAGGATTTTGAAGAATTCAAGCGGCGAATCAAAGTTCTGGTAAAACTCCGTGCTCGTGAACTGATTGGGGGAAATAAAACACAGTAAACTCAGCTTGCGATAGGGTATAGCGCTATGGGCAAGTCAGAAGTCAGAAGTCAGAAGTCAGAAGTAAGTTATGACTAAGTTTTGGAGTTTAGGAATGTCAAACACCTTAATGCGTAGTGCTATATGAGCTATCAGCTATCAGCCATTGGCCAAGCTACACCGAACAGCTTTTGAATAAGATAAGCTGACGGCTGACCACTGACCACTGACCACTGACTGCTGACCGCTGATAGCTTACCCACTAAAACTCATCCCCTTGACTCTCCACTAAACTAGAGCGTTTATCCTTTAACCGTAGGGTTACAGGAAATCATGAAACAACAAAACTTTCGTTTACAAGGAATGAGCTGCGCTGGTTGCGCCAGACGCATAGAAACCCTGATTCAAAGGGTTCCAGGTGTAGTAGAGTGCAGGGTCAATTTTGGTACAGAAGAAGCTAGTATTACCTACAATACCGAGGAAAGTAACCCCCACAAAACTAACCAGCAACTAACCAAACTGATTCAACAGACAGTGAGTGATGCTGGCTACCAAGCTTTCCCAATCGAGGATATCAGTGATCAGCCTGATGATCTCGAATCGCAACGTCAATCCGAAACCCTTGACCTAAAACGAAAATTCATTGTCGGTGCCGTGCTTAGTACTGTCTTAGTGATTGGTTCACTACCGATGATGACAGGATTATCTATCCCCTGGATTCCATCTTGGTTACATCTCCCTTGGTTACAGCTAGTATTAACCACACCGGTTCTGTTTTGGTGTGGACAGTCTTTTTTGATTGGAGCATGGAAAGCCTGGAAACACAAAACAGCAGATATGAATACCCTCGTCACCCTTGGGACTAGTGCTGCTTATGTCTATTCTCTGTTTCCCACTGTGTTACCCCCGGTTGTTTTGAAATCTTTCCTACCCCAAGGGGTAACTCTTCCTGTGTACTATGAAACCACTGCTGTAGTGATTACCCTGATTTTGCTAGGGCGATTGCTAGAACACCGGGCTAAAGGACAGACATCTCAAGCAATTCGTAAGTTGATGGGATTACAAGCTAAAACCGCTCGTGTGATTCGCCATGGTCAAGCCCAGGATATTCCCTTGGCCCAGGTGCAAGTTGGGGATGTGGTCTTAGTGCGTCCAGGAGAAACTATTCCGGTAGACGGCATAGTTATGGAAGGGGCTTCTAGTGTGGATGAAGCCATGGTCACAGGAGAAAGTGTTGCGGTCAAGAAACACCCGGGGGATGAAGTGATTGGAGCAACGATTAATAAAACCGGTAGCTTCCAGTTCCAAGCGACTCGGGTCGGGAAAGATACCGTACTGGCACAGATTGTTAAGTTAGTACACCAGGCTCAAGGGTCTAAAGCACCCATTGAAACCTTAGCGGATCAGGTGACAGGGTGGTTTGTGCCGGTAGTGATTGCGATCGCAATAATCACTTTTGGAGTTTGGTGGATAACCACGGGAAATCCTACCCTAGCCATGATTAATATGGTGGCAGTGTTAGTGATTGCTTGTCCCTGTGCTTTAGGTCTAGCTACTCCAACCGCAGTGATGGTAGGGACGGGTAAAGGTGCAGAAAACGGGATTTTAATAAAAAATGCCGAGAGTCTGGAATTGATTCATCAACTGCAAACTATCGTGCTAGATAAAACCGGAACCCTAACGGAAGGGAAACCTACGGTAACGGATTTTATTACAGTTGGAGGCATCTATGACTCTTCGTCAGAACTGGGCAGCTTTACCGGCAGCAATGAAATCAACTTGCTGCAACTAGCAGCAGTGGTAGAAAGTCATTCGGAACATCCCTTAGCTGAAGCAGTAGTGCGCTATGCCCAATCTCAGGGAATAGGATTGCAGTTACCAACACCAGAGAATTTTACCGCTGTTGCTGGCAGTGGGGTACAGGCAATGGTTGATCACAATCATCCCCTGTTATCTCCCGAACCAGCAGGGGGTGGGCTTACAGCAAGTTTCGCCCCCCTAGCCCCCCAATTCTGCGGTGCGACCCGTGGCGAATTTAATTCGCCTACGGAAAGCGCACCGGAAGGGGAAATTGAGTTAAAGTCCCCCAGAATTGGGGGATTTAGGGGGCTTGCAGCTGGTGGTAGTGAGGTCAATTCATCTGAAAACAGCTGTAAGGGCAAGAGATTGGTGCAGATTGGGACAAAACGATGGATGGAAGAATTAGGGATTGACACAGATGTGACAGTGCAACCGAATCGGTCTTTAGCAGACTATCAGGGGGATTGGGAGGCGAGCCGTAAGACGGTAGTTTGGATCGCAGTTGATGGTAAAATTGAGGGGATTTTGGGTATTGCTGATGCCCTCAAACCCGCTTCAGCTGAGGTGGTGAAATCCTTGAAGCGGTTGGGATTAGAGGTAGTAATGCTAACGGGAGATAATCAACAAACTGCTGATGCGATCGCATACGAGGTTGGCATCCATCGGGTATTTGCTCAAGTCCGACCAGATCAAAAAGCTAGCATGATCTCTACTCTCCAAAAAGAAGGCAAAACTGTAGCAATGGTAGGGGATGGGATTAATGATGCCCCAGCTCTGGCTCAAGCAGACGTGGGAATTGCCATTGGCACAGGTACTGATGTTGCGATCGCAGCCTCTGACCTTACCCTAATCTCGGGAGATTTACAAGGTATCATTACAGCCATTCAACTAAGTCGTGCTACCTTCCGCACTATTCGCACTAACCTCTTTTTTGCCTTTATCTACAATGTACTAGGAATTCCGATTGCGGCTGGTGTGTTATTCCCGATCTTTGGCTGGTTACTCAATCCCATTATTGCTGGTGCAGCGATGGCATTTAGTTCAGTATCTGTGGTAACTAATGCGTTGCGATTACGGAATTTTAAACCTATTTCTGGGTTATGAGACACTGTTATTGGTGGGTTACGGCGGATAGGTCGGTTAAAAGGTGAGCTTTTACAGTATTCGCCGCCTAACCCACCCTACCCTTGGATGTAAGTAATCTAACCAGCTGTTTGTGTGAGCTACTGTCTCAATCCCAACTGCCCTAAGCCTTACAATCCTGATGGCAACAAGTTTTGCCAAACTTGCGGCACTAAACTCTTGTTAGGACAGCAATACCGAGCTATTAAGCTGATTGCAGCAGGAGGCTTTGGCAGAACCCTTTTGGCCATCGACGAGGGAAAAGCCTCTAAATCCTACTGTGTGATTAAGCAATTTTACCCCCAAGGTAATAATCTTGGTAATAATCAAGCTAACAATCAAGCTAACAATCATCCTACCAGAGCTGCTCGATTATTTCACCAGGAAGCCTTGCGCTTGGAACAGTTGGGCAAACACCCCCAGATTCCTGAACTCTTCGCCCATTTTCAACAAGATTATCACTGGTACATTGTGCAGGAATTTATCCATGGGCAAAATTTAGCTCAAGAGTTAGCAGCAACTGAACCATTCCGAGAAGGTCAGATTCGTAGACTCCTGAGTCAGTTGTTACCAGTGCTCAACTTTATCCACCAAGGTAAGGTGATTCATCGGGATATCAAGCCAGAGAATATCATTCGTCGTGCTACCATCCCCCCAGGTGCTGGCGTTGGGATTATAACTCCCCCAGACCTGGTATTGGTAGATTTTGGTGCAGCCAAGTATGCCACAGCCACTACCTTAGCCAAAACTGGAACAACTATTGGTAGTGCTGGTTATGCGGCCCCGGAACAAATCTTTGGTAAAGCAGTATTTGCCAGTGACATCTATAGTTTAGGGGTCACCTGCATTCATTTGTTGACCCAAACTCAGCCATTTAATTTATACGATCCGATGGAAAATGGCTTTGTCTGGCGGGATTTTTTGGTCCATAATCCCGTCAGTAGACAATTGAGTCGGATTCTCGACAAAATGATTCAGAGTTCCATCAAGCTCAGGTATCAATCCGCGATTGCAGTGATGGACGATTTAGGAATCACCCAAGAAACCGAAGCTGGTCTTACCTGGGAGCCATTCCGCCGTAATCAACTAACTCCCCAATCTACTGGTAAAACTGGTAAAACTGGTAAAACTAATGTAACAAGCAACTCTCGGCCACCAAGAGGTAATCCCAGGATTATCGTTTTTGCAGCAACCACTCTCAAAGGTCATTCCGATGAAATTTATTCTGTAGCCTTTAGCCCTGATGGACGTACCCTAGCCAGTGGGTGTAGAGACAAAACTATCAAGTTATGGGAATTGAACACAGCCTGGGAAATCCTTACCTTTGGAGGTTGGTTTTCTAAGCATTCCGCTGAAGTGCGTGCTTTGGCATTTAGTCCTCAGGGAAAGACTGTTGCTAGCGGTAGCGCTGACGAGACCATCAAACTTTGGAATGTCCGTAATGGTAAAGAGATTTTCACCTTCACAGGGCATTCCGGTGACGTGAATTCCATTGCCTTTCACCCCCAAGGATACGACCTTGCCAGTGCCAGTAGTGATGGCACCATTAAGCTTTGGGATGTTCGTACCCTTACGCAGCTCACTACTCTGACCGGACATTCATCATTGATTCATTCAATAGCCTTTAGCCGAGATGGCAACATCCTTGCCAGTGGTAGTGCTGACGCTACCATCAAGCTGTGGGGTGCCTTAAGTGGTCAGGAAATGCACACCTTTGAAGGGCATTCAGACCAGGTGCTTGCGATCGCGTTCACTCCCAATGGACAGACCCTAGCCAGTGCTAGTGCTGACGGTACTATCAAGCTTTGGGATATTAGCACTGCCCAGGAAATTACCACCCTTAACGGACATAATGGTTGTGTTTATGCGATCGCATTTGACCGTCGTGGCCAAATACTCGCTAGTGGTAGTGCAGATACTACTATAAAGCTATGGGATGTTGATACAACTCAAGAAATTGGCACTCTCAACGGTCATTCAGACACCATTCATGCTCTTGCTTTTGGTCCGAATAACAGAACTCTTGCCAGTGGTAGTTTCGACAACACCATCAAGATTTGGCGCTAGGTAGCTAGCTTTCTTCAGGCAAAAGGCAAAAGGCAAAAGGCAAAAGGCAAAAGGCAAAAGGCAAAAGGCAAAAGGCAAAAGGCAAAAGGCAAAAGGCAAAAGGCAAAAGGCAAAAGGCAAAAGGCAAAAGGCAAAAGGCAAAAGGCAAAAGGCAAAAGGCAAAAGGCAAAAGGCAAAAGGCAAAAGGCAAAAGGCAAAAGGCAAAAGGCAAAAGGCAATCGGATGATTAAGAAATTATAATTATAAATTATACTTACTGTAAACAGAATAACAAAGGAAAATTTTAAAGGCCGATGCAACTAAAAGCTCAACAAAACTATTATTCTCCAGAAGACTATTTAAAACTAGAAGAAACAGCAGAATACAAGAGTGAATATCGGGATGGAGAAATTATACCAATGACTGGTGGCACTACCAATCATAATCAAATTGCCCTTAATATTGCTACCCTTTTCAAACTTGGTTTAAAGGGCAAACATTACAAAATTTATATTGGTGATGTGCGTTTGTGGATACCTCGTTACCGTCAGTATACCTATCCAGATGTTATGGTGATTCAGGGCGAACCGGTTTACACAGGTAAGGGGACAACTACAGTAATGAACCCAATGTTAATTGTCGAAGTTTTATCAAACTCTACTAAAAACTATGACCAAGGTGATAAGTTTTTATACTATCGTTCCATCTCAGAGTTCAAAGAATATATTCTAATCGAACAAAGTGAGTATCGTCTACTGCAATATAATAAAACTGCTACCAATCAATGGCAGTTCACTGAGTATGAATCAGAAAATTCCGTTATTTCTATAAATTCCTTAGAGTTAAGCGTTTCTTTTCCAGATATTTACGAGGGAGTAAATTTTAAACTTACTCAAGATTAATTTTTTGGTTAATCATTAAACAGGCAACAGGCAACAGGCAACAGGCAACAGGCAACAGGCAACAGGCAACAGAGAACAGGTAAAAAATCCTCTGTACCTGATTAATATCAAAACCACTATAAGAATCAATTGCCTTCAACCCTTCAACCTTCAACCCTTCAACCTTCAACCCTTCAACCTTCAACCCTTCAACCTTCAACTTTCAACCTTCAACCCGTCAACCTTCAACTTTCAACCTTCACCCAAACAACCTTCACCCAAACAACCTTCAACCCTTCAAACTTCAACCCTTCAACCTTCAACCCTTCAACCTTGATAATGACTAGTAATTTTTTTAGCACAAAAGAAAAGTTCTTTGATCTGTGGGCACCAAACTACGACATCCTGTTCACCACAGTATTTTATCAGGCACTCCATAAACGACTGTTAGAGTTTGTAGAACTCACAGATCAGCCCAATGTATTAGACCTTGGCTGTGGTACAGGTCGTTTACTGAATCGTCTTGCTCAAGAGTTTCCCAATCTTCGAGGCACTGGGGTAGATTTATCTACTAAAATGCTCGCTCAAGCCCGACAAAAAAACCAGCATCGGCAGCGCATAATCTATAGAAAAGGCAATGCTGAATCTCTCCCCTTTGCTGACAGGGAATTTGAAGCAGTATTTAATACCATCAGCTTTTTACACTACCTCAATCCTCAACAAGTTTTTTCAGAAGTTAGCCGGGTCTTGGAACCCAAAGGACATTATTACCTAGTAGACTATACTGTTAGAAAGCGAAAAAAGTCTTTACCAATTTCTCCTAACCAGATTCGTTTCTATAGCCGACAGCAACGGGAAGAATTTGGCGAGGTAGCTGGTTTGTCATGCTTAGGACATCACCATCTCCTCGGACCCGTTGTGCTAAGTATCTTTGGTAAACATTAATAAGTATTATCTCTCTCGACACCTCCCACACCTCCAATACATTCCAAAACTCCCACTCTTTCCCTACTCCCTACTCCCTGCTCCCTACTCCCTAACCAAAGCGCTATAGTTACTGAATCACCTCACAGCACTCTGCCACAGATGCCCGTTTTTCCATAGCAGCCACCAGTGCTTCATAAGATTCCCAGTGTTCACTAATCATATTAGTCGCCTGACGCTCAGCCCATCGTGCTTTAACTGAGTACTCACTAGCAGAAAAACCTAACCCTTCCAAAGCCTCTCGGAGTTTTTCGCAGTCTTCTGCTCCGCCCTCAACATTCTCATAGACTATAGTTTCCGCAGCAATGCCTGCCATCCAAACTGTGCAAAATCGATCTAAGGTTAATCGCATTTCCCGAAGACTAGAAGCCTTAGCAGATAATGCTTCAGTATCAAAGGTCACACCACCATTACCCAGTTGTCCCTGCTTCAAAGCTTCCCAAGCACTTAAGGTGTAACCAGTGATTGGAATACCAAGTAAGTAAGCCACCAGAAAATGACCCGCTTCATGGCGAATTATACGTCCGCGATGTTCAGGATTGGTACTCGCCAATACATCTAACAGCAGCGTTAACCCTTTCCCTTTGAAACTGAAGCCATCTAAGGTAACAAGACTCAAGACACCAAAAGTAGTTACCGCAGGGATTGCCGGAGAAATATTCAACAGTGGTCCTAGCAAAACCGAAAGGGTCATGCCAAAAACACCAATAGCAATTAAATTCAGCGCAATTTGTTGCATTTGTTCTTGGTTACTTGTTAGTTAGTTATTAATTATACTTGGTTAATTGTTAATTATTAATTGCCATTTTTACTGTCGATCCATCCAAGTATCCAAGCCTTTCAACCAGCTAACCTTGGCCAAAAGGCCACGCCATCGCGTTCAACCAGCTAACCTTCAACCAGCTAACCTTCAACCAGCTAACCTTGGCCAAAAGGCCACGCCATCGCGTTCAACCAGCTAACCTTCATACTTCATCCTCAAAGTTTGGTGTATCCGATGGAGGAGAAGGAGCAGGAGTAGGTTTCTTACCTTTGTAGAACGTTTCCAAGCTCTTGGTATCTCCCACAAACCTCCAGTGCCAAGGCTCATAACTAATTCCTTGGGGATTGTCTCTAGGAAAAGACAACTCAAAGCTGTAGAAAGCCGCATTCTTTTCCAACCACTTAAAGGCTGCCGTATTCTCAAACTCAGGATTAAGGTTAGTAGCTGGTGTCATGCCATCCCCAATATCGATCGCATAACCAGTGTGATGCTCACTGTAGCCAGGAGGAGCACTTACTTCAGCCCGTTTACTAGCCACCTGTCCTCGCTGTTCCTTTACTTGAAAAAACAGGTACTTTTGCTGTTCCACAGAACGGAAACCGGAAATTGGCACTAGGATTATCCCCTGTCTTCTTGCTGCTGCTGCCATTGCTTTGTATTTCCGAGCTGCTGCAGCCTCCAGTTTGATCCGGCCATCACGGGTAATTGGTTGCAGTTGTGAGCTTAGGACTTCAGAGTAGGGTAAGTGTCCCAGAATGTTATTACCATCATTCCCCCTAGTGTTTAGACTAGCTTGTGGATTCTGTGAACTAGCTTCTGTCTCACTTTGAGTCGATGTTGCTTCACCAGACTTGGACTGAGCTTCAGGAGTTGGTTCCATTGGAATCAGGCTAAAGGCGATTCCTCCTATTGCTAATAGTCCAATAATGAGTAAGGTAACCTGCCAACGAGACCGGGGTTTAATATCCTGTCTATCCCTTACTGCCTCGGGAATATCATCTACTGGTACCTCTGTTACCTCAGAAAGGTTTGCTGGTTCGCCCGGGAGACCTGCGTTATTCAATAGTCCACTCCTGCACTGACATCCAAATTATTACATTTATTTATTACATACTTATAGTTACTGAAAATCCCAGCAGTGTCAGCGGATCAACTGGATTACTTGACCAATCGTTCCAGAATTGTTATCGTAAAGATACGAGTTCAGCAACGGTAATGGCAAGGCACAAAACCTTTGACCCAGAAGATGTCCTAGAAAAAGCCATGGAAACCTTTTGGCTTTATGGCTATGAAGGAACCTCAATGCAGGACTTGGTCAAAACCATGGGGATTAACCGAGGCAGTCTATACGACACCTTTGGTGACAAACGTTCCCTATTCCTCGCTGCGATCGCTCATTACAACGATACCTGTGTAAAAAATGCGATCGCATCCCTAGAAGCCCCCACAGCCTCAAAGCAAGCCATTATCGACTTTTTCTACAACCTCATCGAAGGGGCTGTAGACGATAAAGACCATCGAGGCTGCTTGCTCACCAACACCGCTGTTGAACTGTGTCCCCACGATCCACAGACTAAATCCCGGATTACTGCTAATTTGCGCTCAGTGGATAACGCTTTTAAAAAAGCCTTATCCACAGCAAGGGAGCAAGGGGAAATCACAACCAACCATGACCTTCAGGCATTAGCCCAATATTTCACCAGTAGTATACAAGGGTTGCGGGTTATCTCCAAAGTCAACCCAGACCCAGAAACCCTAAGAGCTATTGTCAAGGTCATACTTTCCGTTCTCGATTGAGAGAGTAAATTGACAGAGTAAATTGAGAGAGTAAATTGACAGAGTAAATTTTTTTGCTCTTAATTGGAACGATTGTTCAAATATCATCTAACCAGGAGGAAATCATGACCTTAACCCAAGACTTGATTAACCTAAATACCCAGCTTCGCGCTAAGCAACCAGAAGAAGCCAAAGCCATCATGGCAAAAGCAGGGGAAGACCTCGCTAATTCTGGCATTGTAGACAATAGCCTCAATGTTGGCGACAAAGTCCCTAACTTTACCCTGCCTAATGCCGTCGGTAAACCTGTAGAATTGCAAGACCTACTAGCCACCGGAGCCGTAGTCATTTCCTTCTACCGGGGTCAGTGGTGTCCTTACTGCAACCTAGAATTACGAGCATTGCAGCAATTCTTACCAGAAATTCAGAAATTAGGTGCAACCCTAGTCGCTATTTCCCCTCAAACTCCCGATAATTCCCTATCCACTACAGAGAAAAACCACCTAACCTTTGAAGTACTAAGCGATGTTGGGAATAAGATTGCCAAAGAGTTTGGTCTAGTCTTCACCGTACCAGAAGAACTCCGACCAGTTTATCAAAGCTTTGGCATTGATTTACCTGCCCACAACGGCGATGAAACCTTTGAATTACCCATTGCCGCCACCTATGTGATTAATTCCGATGGAACCATCACCCATGCCTTCGTTGATCTAGATTACACCAAGCGACTTGACCCAGAAGAGATTGTCAGCGCATTACAAACCCTGGCTGTAGCCGTATAAGTAGCTCAATAAAAATCGTAAGCATTAGCTGACGGCTGAATGCTTACGACACAGCAGCAATTCTTGATATCAAACTACTTAGTGCCAGCCTGTCTTCATACAGCAAATCAATAATGCTGAATTCATCAATATTTCAGTCAACAGTCAACAATCATTCCTAGTTTAGGAGAAATTGAACTATGTCAGAAACAGCAAAATATATAACCCTAAATGACGATAACTTTGAAACCGAAGTCCTCAACAGCTCCATTCCAGTCATAGTAGATTTTTGGGCACCATGGTGTGGTCCTTGTCGGGTAATGAATCCAATCGTCACTGAATTAGCCACAGAATTTGATGGAGTTGTCAAAGTAGGCAAATTAAATGTTGATGACTACGAACAACTAGCCAGCAACTATCACATTGAAGCAATTCCTTCCCTATTGTTCTTCAACCAAGGTAAAGTAGTTGAGCGGTTGGAAGGTCTTGTGCGTAAAGCGACTCTGGTTGACAAAATTAATGCCCTAACTAATCTCATTTCTGTTTAAGGAGGTAACATAGGATTATCGGATAATGGGTAATGGTTAATAGTTTAAAGGTAATAGCTAATTGTCCATTAGCCATTACCTTTAGGGAGTCAAAATTTGTGGCAAGCACTTAGATAACTTCAGGGATAAATTGATATAAAATAATCATGATTGACCTATATACCTTTTCCACGCCTAACGGACGTAAACCTGCTATCATGCTCGAAGAATTAGGACTTCCCTACACCGTTCACACAATTAACATAGCAAAGGGAGAACAGTTTACTCCCGAATATGTAGCAATCAATCCCAATAGTAAAATTCCTGCTATCCTTGACCAGGATACTGGTATAAAAGTTTTCGAGTCAGGAGCAATCCTAATTTATTTAGCAGAAAAGACAGGCAAGTTGTTGCCAACGGATACAGCAGCAAGAATACAAGTGATTGAATGGTTGATGTTCCAGATGGCAAGCGTTGGACCAATGTTTGGTCAACTGAGTCACTTCCGACGCTTTGCCCCAGAACAGATTCCCTATGCTATTGATCGCTATGAAAAAGAAACCCTACGTCTGTTTGGTGTCTTAGATCAGCAATTAGCAAAACAGGAATTCATTGTTGGAGATTACTCCATTGCCGACATAGCTACCTATCCTTGGGTAGCTGCCTATGAGTATTTGGGAGTCACCCTAGATAACCATCCCCACCTCAAACTTTGGGTCGAGACAATGCAGCAGCGACCCGCTGTGGAAAGGGGCATGGCAGTTTAAAGGTTTGTTGAAAGTTGAAAGTTGAAAGTTGAAAGTTGAAAGTTGAAAGTTAAAAGTTGAAAGTTCAACCTTGGCCTTTCGGCCACGCGTTCGCGTTCAACCTTCAACGTTATTAATCCTAGGTGGGCAGTGCCTATCAAGCCTATTAACAGCTGATCTGATCTGTCTGGTGCACTGCCCACCCTACATGAACTTACTGAAACTCAAGGATCTACTTTGATTGAACAATTTAAAAGTAATAATTCTGAGTTAAAACTCTTTGAAATAGGGGATGATAAGAGCTACTTTATAAAGTAACTATAAAGAGCTCAAATCCCTTGACAGATATGGATTTCAGGGAACAGGGCTAAACCGAGGCCGAATTCTTGAAAGCCTTGCAGCGCCATGGTTATAGCTTCGTTTACCAATCAGCTCTGAGAACTGTGATAATTAAGCGAATTTCGTTTAAAATTAAGAGCTGATAAACTTTGCTTACAAATATTACAAAACTTAGGTGTTTTTTATTACGCTGTAGATGTAGTAAAGCTCAAAAAAATCAAGTTTTTAGGCTAATTGATATTTCTTTTCACAGAGAAAAAAAGTCAGGAGTGAATCATGGTTACTTTCGCGGATTTAGGCACTTTCACCAGGAATTTCATCAGCCGCAATGGGGAGTTTAGGCTCTTAGACCGCACTGATGTGTTTAAGTTTAGGGTCTCAAACAACGGTCAAATTAAACTCAATCTATACAATATTAGTGCTGGTGATAATGCTAACTTCAGACTCTACCGGAACACTAAGAATAATGGCATCTTGGACTTTGGCAAGCAAAAGGTGGCTAGCTTTTTACAGGGTAGCAATGCTAACGATGTGATCAACTACAGTGCTAGCAGTGGGACTTACTTTGCCCAGGTCAGACCCTACGCTTCTGGTAGCAATGGCATTGTTTCCGATGATTTAGAGTTACCTGAAAGTACTACCACTACTGGAATTACTGCAACTACTAAACCAAATACCTATCAGCCCTTGAGCCCGAACCAAGTCTTTTCCCTCAACAGCAATCCAGACGCAGACCACGTTATTTACCTTGACTTTGATGGTCATACTACCACAAATACCCCATGGAACCAGAACTTCGGGAATTCCATTGTGACCCCTGCCTATGACACGGATGGGAATACTTCAAATTTCTCCACTGCTGAGACAGAGACCATTTGGCGCATTTGGCAACGGGTGGCCGAAGACTTTAGTCCCTTTAATGTCAATGTGACTACTGCCCAACCGTCCGATGACCAACTCAAAAAAACTAGTAATAGTGATTCCCAATGGGGCATTCGCGTTGTGATTGGGGGAGATGGTTCCTGGTTTCAAGAAGGTACCGGTGGTGTGGGTTATATTAATTCATTCAACTGGAACAGTGATACCCCCACCTTTGTTTTTTCAGAGAATCGCGCTGGAGGCAGTGAGAAAGCGGTGGCTGAAACTATTAGCCATGAGGTAGCTCATACCTTGGGTCTTACACATGACGGTAATTTAACCAACGAGTACTACAATGGTCATGGCAATGGCAGTGTCGAAACAGGGTGGGCTCCTATTATGGGAGAGGGCAACGATAGAAATCTAACTCAATGGAGCAAGGGTGAGTATATCGGTGCCAGCAACCAAGAAGATGACCTAGACATCATCACTGGGCAAAATGGTTTTGGCTATCGCCTGGACGATTATAGTAACCAGCTAACCAGTGCAGCAGCGCTATCGATCAATGATGGTCAGGTGGAAACTTATGGCATTATTGAACAGAATAACGACATTGACTGGTTCACGTTCAATTCAACAACGGGCAACATAGCCCTAGATATTCAGCCTTTTGAGCGAGGACCTAATTTAGACATTCTGGCTAGGCTATATAATGCTTCCGGTCAACTGATTAGCTCTTCTAATCCCATCGGTTCTCTGTCCGCTAGCTTTAATCTTAACCTCTATCCAGGACAGTATTATCTAAGCATTGATGGTACTGGCCAAGGAAACTTAGTTACCGGATATAGTGATTACGGCAGCTTAGGACAATACTCTATTACTGGCGGCGTTGCTGAATAATGGAATGATTTTAATGGAGATGGGAAGTGTGGTGTTATCGTGGCTAATCCCGATTCCCGATTCCCGATGCCCGATTCCCGATTCCCTTTGCTATATCAAAAACCCTATATCAAACGGAAAGATTACTATTAATAAATAGTGGTCAATCAGTGATTAATTTAATGACTTCCAGTTTGCTCAATACTCCCTCCCTGAATGCTCCGACTGTTGAGAAGCTACCGAATGGGTTAACCATTGTGGCGGAGCAGATGCCTGTTGACGCTGTCAATCTGAATGTTTGGATTAATGTGGGTTCAGCAGTGGAATCAGATCAGATTAATGGTATGGCTCATTTTCTGGAGCATATGGTGTTTAAGGGCACACCAAAATTGCAAAGTGGTGAGTTTGAGCGGCTGATTGAGCAACGGGGTGCGGTAACCAATGCGGCTACAAGTCAGGATTACACTCACTATTACATCACTACAGCTCCTAAAGATTTTGCCCAGCTGGCACCATTACAGCTAGAGGTGGTACTCAATCCTAGTATTCCTGATCATGGCTTTGAAAAGGAGCGCATGGTAGTTTTGGAAGAAATTCGCCGTTCCCAGGATAATCCCCGCCGCCGCACCCATAGATGGGCAATGGAAACTACCTTTGACCAGTTACCCTATCGACGTCCTGTGCTTGGACCTGCCTCGGTGATTGAACAACTCCAGCCTCAGCAGATGCGTGACTTTCACGGTAGGTGGTATCAACCAGGGTCTATGACTGCCGCAGTGGTGGGGAATTTGCCAGTAACGGAATTAATTGAAATTGTCAGCAATGGATTTAGTCAAGCACAGCCAAGGGCAATAGAACATAGAACAAACCTTCCCCCTGAACCAGCTTTCGAGAAGATTGTCCGTCGGGAGTATGTGGATGAGTCTTTACAACAAGCGCGGCTGGTGATGGTGTGGCGGGTGCCTGGTATACCTGAGTTGAAGGAAACCTATGCTTTGGATGTGCTGGCAGGAATTTTAGGACGAGGTCGTATGTCCAGGTTGTTTAGGGATTTGCGAGAAGAACGGCAACTGGTTACTCAAATTGGGGTTAGTAATATCACTCAGCGGCTGCAAGGGGTGTTTTACATTTCTGCTAAACTCCCAGCTGAGAATTTGGCAGAGGTGGAGAATGCGATCGCAAACCATATCCATCGCTGTCAGACAGAATTGGTATCAGACTCAGAGATTGCTCGGATTCGGACCAAAGTCGCCAATCAGTTTATCTTTAGTAATGAGAAACCAAGCGCTCGCACCAGTTTATATGGTTACTATTACTCCCAACTAGGGGATTTAGAACCAGCACTGAATTACCCTAGTCATATTAAATCAGTTACTGCTGTTGATATCCAAAAGGCTGCACAGCAGTATCTGTCTCCCCATGCTTATGGTATTGTGATCGCAAAGGGAACAGGGAACGGGGAACAGGGAACAGGGAACAGGGAGTAGGGAATCGGGAATCGGGAATCGGGAATCGGGAGTCGGGAATCGGGAGTAGGGAATCGGGAGTCGGGAAAAAATTCTGTGTACCTCATAGCTATGATAAACGCTATGGTGGTGATTTGGTTTTGAGTTGCTTTTACAGTCAACCGTCAACGGTCAAAACATTGCTTTTTTGCTCAATTGTTGCTGGATTTAAAATTATCTATATATCGTTTACCATACTTATGAGGTAGACAGGATTTTTTCCCAGTTCCCTGTTCCCTGCTCCCTGCTCCCTGCTCCCTACTCCCTACTCCCTACTCCCTCTATGTGGAAAGAAATTGCTGACCAGATCAGCCAAGTCACCGGTGAAACCTTTGAGATTAACCAGCGCCAATCTGTTGGTGGTGGCTGTATTAATCAGGGTTATGCTCTGGTCGGTAAGACTAATAAGTATTTTGTTAAACTCAATTCTGCTTCTCAAGTCTATATGTTTGAGGCCGAAGCCCTCGGTCTCAAGCAGATGGTGGCAACCCAAACCATCCGAATCCCGAAACCAATTTGCTATGGCACTGCCGTGGATTGTTCTTATATTGTCTTGGAGTGGCTAGACCTTGGTGGCGGTAACAGTACCGAGTCTTGGGTAAAAATGGGACATCAGTTAGCAGCCATGCATCAGGCTGCTACTCCCCAACCTCCAAGCGAGATGGGTAAGTTTGGTTGGAATCAAAATAATACGATTGGTTCGACACCACAAGTTAATCAATGGATGTCGGATTGGGTAGAGTTTTTTGTGGAGTATCGCCTGGGTTATCAGTTTCAGCTAGCACGGCGTCGCAGTGGTCATTTCCCGAAACAAGACCAATTACTGGCAGAAGTTCCTAAATTACTGGATCATCAGCCTCAACCTTCCTTAGTACATGGTGATTTATGGGGTGGTAATGCAGCTATTACCATGGCGGGAGAACCAGTAATTTTTGACCCAGCTACTTATGTAGGCGATCGCGAAGTTGATATTGCCATGACGGAATTGTTTGGTGGTTTCCCAGCAGCATTTTATCGAGGCTATAACGAGGTGTGGCCCTTAGAGCAAGGTTACAAACGGCGGAAAAACCTCTATAACCTTTACCACATCCTCAATCATTTTAATCTGTTTGGTAGTGGTTATGAATCCCAAGCTAACCGGATGATTGATCAGATTTTGAGAGATTAATTCAGCTTGGAATAGGGAACAGGGAACGGGGAACAGGGAACAGGGGATAGGGAATAGGAAATAGAGAACAGAAATCAGGTTTCCAGCTTTTTAATAAGAGCAATAATCATTCGACTCTCTTCTCGAAGCAAAGAACTAATCAAGTCTAGATCTTTTTGATTAGATAATCCTACTCTTTGAGATAAAAGAATATGTGTTTGTAATTCGTTAATTGATCCTTGGGCAATGTTCAAAAATCTGATATATTCAGGTGTTGATCGTCTTCCGTACCCCTCTGCTATATTAGCTGGAATAGATGCTGCAGCTCTTCTTATTTGTTGCACCATACCATATAACTCGTCTTTAGGAAAGAGTTTAGTCAAAAAGTAAGCATTCAGGTGATGGGGTTGACAAAAAGGGAAGGATGAGTAGTAGTGTAGAACCATGGAAATCAAACCGCCAGCTATCCCAAATAGCTTTGAAGCTCTGGAACTGCTGCCCCAATCAGTTCTGTCTTCCGACACTCCTGACTCCCGACTCCCGACTCCCGGCTCCCGACTCCCGACTCCCGACTCCCGACTCTCGACTCCCGACTCCCGACTCCCGACTCCCGACTCCCGACTCCCGACTCCCTAAAACTTAGTTAATAATCACCTGATCGAATCTCTTCATTAGCTGCTTCTTGGGCTTTCTTCATAGCACTTTCTAAGGATTGCTCACCCAGTAAGGTACTCAGAAATTGATTATCGAAATGGGTTTGAATGGTTGGCAAGGTTTCCCCAGCCTGCCAAATGGTTGCATAGGCGGCTCCTTTAATAAAAGGAGCATAGAGGGGATTGTTTTTATAGCCTAGTTCCGATAACACAGATACCCGAGAAGGTAGTACTAGTCCCGCTTTTCCCCAAGCTTTCATTCCTTCTTTGCCGGTAAGATAGGAAATGAGTTCCCAAGCTGCTTCTTTATGTTGAGCTTGTTTATTCATAACATAAGCAACGGTATAAGCCATTGTTCCTTTTTTACTACCTAAGGAGGGAACTTCAGCGGTGGCGAATTTAATTTTAGGAAATGTGTCTTTGAGATAAGGAATAGCCCAGCTACCTTCAATTACCATTGCGGTTTTACCCTGACCAAACATTTCGCTACCAGAACTAGCGCCAATGTCTGAGGGTAAGGCAGCAGACTGGTAGTTTCGGTATAGGTCAATGACAGTTTGAAGACTTTTAAAAGTTTTAGGAGTGGCAAAGGTAGCGTAGCCGTTTTTGTCAACTAACTTACCGCCAAAGGCTTTAATTAAAAAATAGAGACGAGCCAGTTCCTGATTAATTCCTAAACCATAGCGCTCATTCCTACCATCGCGATTATTGTCAATGGTTAGTTTTTGGGAATAATCCCGTAATTCTTGCCAAGTTTGGGGTGGTTGAGTTAAATTAGCTTGTTTGAATAATTGCTTATTGTAAAAAAGGGCAAGGGTGGAAAAATCTTTAGGCAATCCGTAGATGATTCCATTATATTGGAATGCTTTAAACAGAGAGGGTTCAAAGTCACCTACATCAAAATTATCAGTGCGCTTAATGTAGTCATCCAAAGGCTCCAAAACATCATGACTCATTAGTAATGGGGCTTCATAGGCATCTAAATAAAAGATATCTGGAGCTGCATCACCAATTAATCGGGTTTTGATCACATCCATGTATTGACCAGTGATGACTTCAAGCTTAACCTTTACCTTGGGATGTTTAGCTTCAAATTCTTTTAGTACTTGCTCTAGTAATTGTTTTTCAGTAGGGCTGCTTTGCCAACCACCGAGAGTGACGGTGGTTACTCCATCTAGGTTACTGCTTTGACAGGCTATAATGCAGAGAATTATCAGCGGTAAGATTACCCATTTTGACAGGATTTTATTCATTTGTTGAGGGTTGACGGGTACATTGAAATTGATATAGCCTATTCATCTTACTAGAGAGCAAGACCGATTATGATCAGAGTGTCTGACCAATTTAGAAATCCTCAAACACTGATTAAGGTAAGTGGTTGGCTACTGTTACTACTGACTGGGCAAACATTGATGGTGGCTCTTACCCCAGCTAGTGCCCAAACGTCACCAGAACCGAGATTTTTTGGGGAGCCTCTACCAACTATGACGCCATCTTCTCTACCATCGGTTAACACTCCCCCTTTATTTTTGCCGACCGCCTCACCCAACCGGTCAAGGAATAGACTTAATCCACCTGAGTTAAACGTTAACGACACTAATCCATCAATAACTAATCCATCAATAACTAATCCATCAAGACCCATCGCTAATCTCTATCGAGTTGATGTGGTGGGTGATAGTTATTGGTTGTTATCCCAAGTACAAGACATTGAACCACAAGCGTTTGTGCGCGAGGGAGAGGGGGTGATTCAAGCGGGGACATTTATGGATCGCTACAATGCTCAGTCCCGTCTTCGGGCTTTGGAAGCTTTGGGAATTCTAGGCCGAATCACAACCATTGAACCACAAGCATTGGATGATGGTGGTGCCACAAATCTGAGGAACATACCAACTTTTTCATCCGATGGCTCGATCACCTATGGCTCCCGTTTGGTGTATCCAGAAACAGGATTAGATTTGGCGAATCGTGGTGCTGTGAGTTCTGGTTCTAATCCAGAGGATTCAAGAGAATCCAGGGGTAGGAGCTATTTTGTGGCTATTCCTGGAAATGCTCAGAGGTTACCAGAGATGGTAACGGAATTGGTTAAAATTGGGATTGCCCAGGATTTAGTGATCCAACGAGATGCCCCCAGAGGTAAACATGTTGCTGTTGGTCCGTTTAAAAAGCGGGGGGAGGCAGAACGTTGGAGTAATCGTTTGCGCTCTGCTGGTTGGGATGCACGGGTGTATTTTAGTCGGTAGGGGCAGAATTAAGAATTAAGAATTAAGAATTAAGAATTAAGAATTAAGAATGAAGAAGGCAAAAGGCAAAAGGCAAAAGGCAAAAGGCAAAAGGCAAAAGGCAAAAGGCAAAAGGCAAAAGGCAGAATTATAAATTATAAATTATAAATTATACATTCTACATTCAATAATTCTAAATTCTAAATTCTAAATTATACATTACCCAATTAACAATTGATGCAGTCTGACAATCGGCGAGAAATAATTGAACAAGTGGTGGTAACTGCTGAGCAGATGCGTGAGATTGAAGGGCGCATCTTTGAGGCGGGGATGCCTGTAGCAGCTTTGATGGAAAAGGTGGCAGGATTGATTACTGGCTCTATTCAAACCCTTTATCCCTGGGCTGAGAATAGGCGAGTGGGTGTGTTAGTTGGTCCTGGTCATAATGGGGGCGATGGGTTAGTTGTTGCTCGTGAACTTTATTTACAGGGGTATGAGATCCACATTTACCTTCCTTTTTCTAAACTGAAGGAATTGACTAACTACCATGCTCAGTATGCGGTTAGCTTGGGGATTCCTTTTTATGAAGAGATTGAACCACTGTATGAGTGTGACCTGATTATTGATGGTTTGTTCGGATTTGGACTGACGCGATCGCGAAGCGTGGCCTACGGCCAATCGCTTTCTGGTAGTATCGCTGAGGCGGTTGAGCTGTTGAATCAATGGTCACAACCGGTGGTGAGTATTGATTTACCTTCGGGATTACATACTGATACTGGGGAAGTTTTGGGCATCGCGGTTCGGGCTACCCGGACATTGTGCTTAGGGTTGTGGAAGTTGGCGTTTCTCCAAGACCAAGGGTTGGATTATATTGGTGAAGCTGAGTTAATTGATTTTGGTATTCCCCTCAAGGATATTTGGTCAATTTTAGGTGAGCCACCAGATTTGCTCAGAGTGACAAAAACTGTTGCGAAACATTTTTTACCTTTACCTCGCCCTAAGGTAACTCATAAGTACCAACAGGGCAATCTGTTGCTGATTTGTGGCTCCAAACAGTATTCAGGGGCAGCAATTTTGGCGGGATTAGGGGCTCGGGCTAGTGGGGTGGGGATGCTTTCCATGGCAGTACCGGAGTCTATCAAATTGCTAGTGGTCAGTCACTTGCCAGAAGCAGTGGTAATTGGTTGCCCAGAAACGACGGCGGGTGCTATAGCATTTTTGCCTGAGTTAGTGTTAGAGAAGTTACACCAACCCTCTGGTAGCTATCACGCTTCAAATCAGACTTATAATGCGATCGCATGTGGTCCTGGTTTAACAAAGGATGCTAAGGATATAGTGCAAGGGGTTTTAGCTGCCCAATCCCCAATCGTCTTGGATGCGGATAGTTTAAATATCCTGGCGGAACTGATCACTATTCCCACTTTGTTGAAGCGTCCAGGCCAGACAGTGTTAACGCCTCATCTTGGAGAGTTCCGACGTTTATTTCCTGATTCCGCAGAACTGTTACCGGATCGAGTCAAGGCGGTGCGGAAGGCATCCCAACTGAGTCGGTCTGTGGTGTTGTTAAAAGGAGCCAGGAGTGCGATCGCAAATCCTATGGGCTCGGTTTGGCTGATTCCTGAAAGTACACCAGCTCTAGCCCGAGGGGGGAGTGGCGATGTCCTCACGGGATTAGTGGGAGGCTTATTGGCTCAGCCAGTTCTGTCTGAGCATCCTTTGGAGGCAATAGTGGCAACGGCAGCCTGGTGGCATGCCCAAGCAGGAATTTTAGCGGCTCAGGAGCGGAGTGAGTTGGGGGTCGATGGGGTAACCTTGGCGGAGTTTTTGATGACAGTGGTGAGAGGGAATAGGGAGTAGGGAATAGGGAACAGGGAATAGGGAACAGGCAAGAGGCAAGAGGCAAGAGGCAAGAGGCAAGAGGGAAAACTAATCTGACTCCCCATCTCCCCATCTCCCCATCTCCCCATCTCCCCACACTCCCTGCTCCCTGCTCCCTACTCCCTACTCCCTCTTGTTAACAAATTAAACCTAGAGCTTTCTCTTTAATTTTATCTTCGTCAATCTTTTCTTTGAGTTCACTATCTGTATATCTGCCTTCTAAGGCTTCTAATGCTGCTTTTTTGAGGGCTGTCTCAAAGGCATCGGTTAAAATTTCTAATAATTCCTCTTGATTGGCATAATATCCCCCTGATTTTCGCCGTTTGTTCACTCGTTTAATATTTTTGCTGGCATTATAAATAGAAAATTCCCAAGAGCGGGTAGTGCGTTTTTCTACTTCTTGTTTGATTAAATGTAATAATAATATGACTGCATAGCTATAAATTTTATTTAGTTTATCCTCCCTTGACATTTCTTCTAGTTCATCAACAATTTCTAAGGCTTTATGATAGTTTCTTTCTTCAATGAGTTGACGTAATAAGGTTAATTCTTCCATGTCCTAAGTTAATGGGAGTAGGGAATCGGGAATCCGGAGTAGGGAATCGGGATATCAATTTTTTGAATCGCTGATAAATTAGTAATGGGTGATGTGTTAGTGACAGCTCCTACACTGAACCTGAAAGGTCAGTGTAGGCTTCCCAGCCAATCCGGCTATTGCTTAGGAGACGCTGGGCTTTAAGAACGGACTGCCCTTCCGCTCTGTTTCTTATATTGATGGCCGCATTATGATCGCGTTCGCGTAGCGTCGCCTTCGGCGAATCCAAACTGCATCCACAATGGGGGCAATCGTGCCAACGGACATGCAACTTTTTAGGAACCTTTTTCCCACAATTGGAACAATTTTGTGAAGTATTATGGGCGCTT
The DNA here is from genome assembly GCF_010692445.1 of Moorena sp. SIO3E8. NCBI lineage: Bacteria > Bacillati > Cyanobacteriota > Cyanophyceae > Coleofasciculales > Coleofasciculaceae > Moorena > Moorena sp. SIO3E8. The sequence continues at coordinate 50,025 of NZ_JAAHHM010000011.1, forward strand.
ACTGGAACCGCCAACAAGCCAGCATTCTCGGCTTTACTTGTTAGGATTGTCAGGAAGCACGACCACCCGGCGTCCAACACAGATTTAGCCAATCGGGATTTAGCCAGTCCCTTAACATTTAACTTTTCGTGAGCGACTACGTCATACTTTGACAGCAAATAATTGGCAGTTTTGAAGTGGAAGTCTTTCCGTTTATCCGCAACTTTTTTATGCTGTAACCCAAGTTGCTTAATAGCCTTGAGCCTATTGTTGCTACCTTTCTTCCGTCGGGATACCCGTTTTTGGATAACCTTTAATCTTTTCTGGGACTTTCGGTAATATTGCGGGATTTCTATTGTCTCCCCTTCGGAAGTGGTCAAGAACTCTTTAAGTCCAACATCAATACCAACTATTGAGTCAGGATTAATATCAGGCTTAACTTTCGGCGAAGCCGACGCTGCGCGAACGGGAACTGTCTTGTCTTCTAGGGACAAAACCAAATAGTAGCCATCACATTTTTTTGTAATAGATGCCGTCTTGATCTTGAACCCATCAGGAATAGGGCGATGTAGTACAACCTTGACCTTACCTATTTTTGGGAGGCTGATCAGATTGCCTTCTAGGCACCCTTCTTTCATTTGAGGGTAAGTAAACGTACGGTAGCGGTGATATTTTTTGATCCGGTTCTGAAGACGAGTCGGTGGGGCGACTCACCGGCTTAGTTTAATCAACCACCAGGTTTTCACCTGGTGCTATACAGGTCATTCCTGCTGATAAGTAGGTTTGCACAGGTTAAATGTTGCACTCACCCTCATTTTCTCGGTAGCCAGTGTTGGGACAATCCGCCTGGGGATGAAACGGGCAAGATGCCCGTTCCACGCCTGATGCCCATTCCACCCACCAGGTCAAACAGTTTTTAGGAGATGCACCCTGCTCCTTTTACTCATCCGACCCCGTGCAGTTAAAGCGCCTAATAGCTGATAGCTGATAGCTGATAGCTGATAGCTTATGTATCCTTAGCTACTTTTGCTCAAATTTCATGAATCAAAAATAAAACTTAAACCATTAGAACCAGAAACATTTAATCTAAAAGTTAATCATTATAGCTTGAAGCAGTTGTCTTAAAATTGACAAATCTTAAAAGCTCAGTACAGATGCTGAAAGAGAGAGGTAAGTAGCATGAAAAATTCTTTAAGACAAAAATTACCACAAAAACTAGCCACCTTCGCCACCGTTGCCCTAGCCACTGCCTTCTCAGCAATCAGTCTTGGCAACCAAACCTCCGCCGCTACCTTCGAGCAAAAACAAGTTGAACAAGGCAAGTTTATTGCTGTAGCTCAACCCTTTGGGGCTAATTCTCATCAACTGCTGATCATAGAACAAAAATCCAACAAGCGAGCCTGTTGGAGCGAAAGTGGTACTAACCCAGTGATCGTAGACCCACTGCTGTTGAACTTTGACTTTACTGGCATTTGCGGACGCAGTACTGATAGCAATGGCTATTCCATGCGCATGGCTGGTGAAGACTTAGGACTCGATTACATCCTCAGCATTGTTGAGCGTAATGGTGAACTGTTGCTAGTGGGTAAGCACCGTCTTGATCGTAAAGCTCCTGAAGTCATCATCGGCAGAACTGGTGGTATTAGCCAGGGCTTTATGAAAATTTTTCTGCAGCCCGGTTGGGAATTTGCCAAGAGAATGTTCAATGGCAAAGAGCTAGGTCACGTCTACCTTGCTACTAATTCACCCCTAGGTAACACAGGAAGTAGTGATCCATCCGACCTTCCCCCACTTCCGCCACGGGAAACTTCTAAATTTCGGGATATTACTAATGATGTCTATGCCTCAGAAATTGAAAAAGCTGTAGCAATGGGATTTATTGCTGGATTTCAGGACAATACCTTCAGACCTCAAGGGTTTCTAACCAGAGAACAACTCGTGTCTATGGTCATTGAAGGCTTAGGTAAACTGCCAGGTGCTAATATTACTGTCCCCACTCAAGCATCAGGGCGGCCCTATCAGGATGTTGAGGCTGGGCGCTGGAGTGCTGCCAAAATTCAATGGGCGAGGGACAACAACATTGTTAGTGGCTATCCTGATGGCACCTTTCGACCAAATAAGTCCGTAACTCGCGCCGAATTGATGGCAGTACAAAAAAAAGCTGCTGAATTTGCCAAAAGCCTCCAAGGGCAGCCAGGGGTACTCGTTTCTAATGGGTCAGTCACACAATTTTCCGACACTGAAGGTCACTGGGCTGTCGCTCTGATTTCTGAAATGTCTGGCTACTGCCAAGTGGCATCTCCCCTAAACGAAAGGGGTAACGCTTTCTTCCCCAATTCTGAAGCACGCCGGAACTATGCCGCTGCTGCTACTCTGCGTATGCTCAACTGTGTGCAGCAGCCCATTACTCAGAATCAGTAGGACATTAGCCTTTAAGAAGGCAGCAAGAAACGCCTGTTGCTCACAAGATCAAGTAAACAACGTCAGGTATCAGCTAATGCGCTACGGGCATTAGCTGATAGGTGATAGCTGATAGCTTACATCAGCCCATTCTAGCGTTTTTCGCAGTTATGAGGTACATTTTTCATTGACGTTGATTCCCTATCTTGATGTAGCAAATCGCTATTAAATTTTCCCTGTTACCATATCCGCTATTCCCTAAAATCTATAAATTGTGTACCTCATAGCTATGATAATTTATAGATATCAATTCCGGTAGCCTGGGATTTAACACAAACTCAATTGAACACAGCCGTAAAGTCTATAGTGTTTTGCTACCTTCCTGAACTCTGGCTCTTGGCCGTTTTCCTTCTCTTGTCACCAACCTATAGAGATCTAAACGAGAGATCTAAACGTGAAGACTATTAAAGAATCCGGAAAAAAAACTGTAAAGATTTAATAAAGTAAGTAATTTTATAGTGACATTTACTCATAATTATGTCATCTATAGTAATGGTTATTTGTGCTTATCAATCACAAGTCATAGAATTACTATAAAAATCTAATTTTAGCTATTGTTCAATCATAAGCAATATAGTGAGTTAAGTGAAAGTGAACAAGATTTCGATTACAAAAAGTTTCAGCTCCAATCTAGGAATTTGTAGTTAGCAATCCGTGTCGTAAGTGTGATAATTTTTGTCCCCATATCTGCTGTTCACTACTCCCTAATCCCTACTCCCTAATCCCTACTCCCTTTGCTATAGACTATAAACTCCAATACTGATTTTCCATAACCCCAAAAACTACTCTGATCTCTTTTATACTGTTCCCTATTCCCTGTTCCCTATTCCCTAAAAAGTAGAGGATAATAGTAATTATGCCAAAATTTGAGGCAGAAGACACAACTAGGCTGAGTCTAGAGAACTACATAGTTTTTGAGAGTGACATTGCTTCCGGTGGCCAAGCTATCGAGATTTCCAAAACCAATACTACTGAACCAGGATTCATTCGTTTAACCTGGACAGAAGCTGACGGTCCTGCTGGTAACTATAATTTTAATATTGCCCATTTTGATGAAGCAGATGGCCGATCTACCCTGACACTTCGTGTCAACAATATCCCAATTAGTAGATATATTTTCAATAAAAACCCAGCAGAACAGGGCAATCCACCCATAGACACACCCAGCTCTAGTAATTATATCGGGTTGACTGGTTCTATATTTGATGGTTTATCCAATCCTAATCCCGTCTTTGAAAACGTAACACTGGCTCCAGGGGATCAGATTGAAATCTCTGCTGTGGCGGATAGTTTGGGGAATCAAACCGATGAACTAGCACGGATCGACGTTATTGAAATAACACCAGCACCGTTAGCTGATCCAGTTATTAATGTTCCTGAACTGACCATTATCCCTACTAATGGCACATTAGCCGAAACTGTGCCAAAAAGTGGTGGTATTACCATCAGCCGCACCGGAGACATTAGTCAAAGCCTAGAGGTAACTTACACGGTCAGTGGCACCGCTAGCCCCTCAGATTACAAGCCCATCCTAACTGGTACCGTTACTATTCCAGAAGGTCAGCAGTCAGTAGATCTCAAGCTTACCCCAATCGCCGATGGTCTAGTAGAAGGGGAAGAAACTGTCATTATTACCCTTGAGAATAGTCCCAACTATCAAGTAGGTCAGACTCCCAGTGCCACTTTCACCATTACCGACAATGACCAATCCACGATCACCGAGAGTGTGACTATTTTCTGGCGTAATCAGGAGACCGGAGTCAATGGTGCTTGGCTGATGGATGGTCTCGACTTAGCTCAAGCCGTGACAATTCCTTCACCAACAGAACCAGCCGACAGTCCCTGGCAGATGCAGGGTGCAGGGGATTTCAACAGTGATCAACAACAGGATATTCTCTGGCGTAATACCTCTACTGGTGAAACTGGCATCTGGTTGATGGCAGGATCGGTGTTTGAGAATTCAGTGTCCATAACCCCAACTCCAGACCTGGACTGGGAAATTCGTGGCACCGAAGATTTTAACAGTGATCAACAACAGGATATTCTCTGGCGCAATACCTCCACTGGGGAAAATAAAGTCTGGTTAATGAATGGCACCACTGTGGCTGAGGAGGTGTTGATTCAATCGGAAGCAGTCACTAGTATTTGGGAAATGAGGGCAGCGGGAGACTTGGATGGAGATGGTGATGGGGATATTATTTGGCGCAATACTCAAGAGCAAACTATTTACTATTGGAGGATGGAAGGGACTCAGTACATTGAATCAGTGTTGATCTCCTCACCAATCAGTAGTGGTCAGGAGGTAATCCATGGCACCCTCGACATCGATGATAATGGTTTCGATGATATCCTCTGGCGCAATCTCGACGATGGACAAAATAGTGTCTGGCTGATGAATGCCAATGGGTTCGATCGCCTGGAGAAGCTTGATCCACTAACCGATACCAGTTGGCAAAGTTATGTGTGAAATACGTAATTTAAAATACAAAATTTCAATTACCTAATTTAAAATTACCTAAGTATTTAGCCAAGGACAATCAGCTAACGCCCTTAGGGCGTTAGCTGATTGCTTATATATAGAAACCTTATATAGCGTTTGTATTTGATATGTAAACGTAGGAGGTATTTTTTTTTATAAAATAAAACTACGTATCTCTTTCCCCTCCTGGGAGCAGTAGGGGTGGGTTACTCTTGCTAGCATGCCTATTCCCTTTTGCCTATTCCCTTTTGCCTATTGCCTATTGCCTATTGCCTATTGCCTATTGCCTATTCCCTTTTGCCTTTTGCGTTTTGCCTATTGCCTATTGCCTATTGCCTATTGCCTATTGCCTATTGCCTATTGCCTATTGCCTATTGCCTATTGCCTATTGCCTATTGCCTTTTAGGGAAAGAAGTTTGTTTACAACCTGAAGGGGTGACGAAATAGCCTGAAAAGCTTTAAATGTAAAGCTTTCACCATTTTGTGCTAAAAAAAAGATAGGTCTCTTTTGTTCAACAAGACCTACCTATTGACAATGTTACCTGTATTCTACNAGGCTAAAAAGCTTTTACAACAGATGCATCAACGATGTCAATCTTTCAAGCTCACTAAGAAATTATTTGAATTATTTATTGAATATCGATTATTTACTATGCCTAATTTAGGCACTTATGAGGCTTTCTCTATTATCATTTAGGAGTAGTATAGAACAGGACCGATAATGACTCCACCAATACGAATGGAGCATTAGATTGAGGGCATTAGCCCCTCGCTCTAAGTGTAGGGGCTGATGGTAATGATTAAGCTAAAACGCATTTAAAATATGTTTGGACAAGGCAAAAGGCAAAAGGCAAAAGGCAAAAGGCAAAAGGCAAAAGGCAAAAAGTTTCTGGAATATATTTTTTATTTTTATTGAAGATATATACAGTTTCAAATCAAAATAATTTATTGAAAAAAATAGTAACAAATTATTTTTTTATGTTAAATTAACATCATATAAACGATTATTTATAGCAACATTATAGATATAGACATTCTAAATATTTTGTGAACCATAACGCTGGCATTATGGTCGCACAAGGATGAAAGTTCTTTCCATTGTCTTGATCGGCTTTCTTGCCTATTGCCTATTGCCTATTGCCTATTGCCTATTGCCTATTGCCTATTGCCTATTGCCTATTGCCTATTGCCTATTGCCTATTGCCTATTGCCTCTTGCCTCTTGCCTTTCCCAAGCGCGACTATGTTGACAACTCAAATAACAATGCTATAGCTAGCTGACATTTTATGTCACAATTGCATCTGATCTAGTAAACATAGTAATGGCAGCTGCTATGAGCGAAACCATCTTTAGCAAGATTATCCGGCGAGAAATTCCAGCGGATATTGTTTATGAAGACGATTTAGCCCTTGCCTTCAAGGATATTAACCCTCAGGCACCAGTTCATATTCTGGTAATTCCCAAGAAGCCCATTCCTCAACTGGCAGCAGCTCAGTCTGAAGATCAAGCCCTGATGGGACACCTGCTCTTAACTGCTAAGCAAGTTGCTGAGCAAGCCGGTTTGACCAATGGCTATCGACTGGTGATTAATAATGGTGCTGATGGTGGTCAAACGGTTGATCACCTGCATTTGCACATTTTGGGTCAACGCCAAATGAAGTGGCCTCCTGGCTGAGGTTTTTGTTAATGCTCAGTGTTGATTGCTTAGTCCTAAGTAGGTTTCTAAGTTAGGACTTAGGCAAAGAACCAGGCTCAGGCTTTATATATATAGAGGCGTTCGTTCGCGTAGCGTGGCCTACGGCCAATGGAGCGCCTTTACTTTTATGCGATTGACCTTTGGTCACGCTAATGGCAAAGCCCGACGCTGCGCGAACGCGAACGCTATTTTGTATGCGATCGCGTTTGGTCACGCTAATGGCAAAGCCCGACGCTGCGCGAACGCGAACGCTATTTTGCTTTACCTATTTTGATCTTTATATCACATTAAGCTTTATTTGTCAATACTTACGTAATATAAGTCTCACTTATTTACATTATTTAATAACCTGAGGGTAAATTACTCCCAAAAGCCTTTACAAAACTAAATATATTGCTTAATATAAATACATGAAGGCGCACACAAGCCGGACGAACCTCGAAAAGTTCATATTCATACCCGCAATCATAAGAACATGACTACTGTATTACAACAGAGCAACACCTCTGTGTGGTCTCAGTTCTGCAATTGGGTTACCTCCACCAACAACCGCCTCTATGTAGGTTGGTTTGGTGTATTAATGATCCCAACCCTGCTAGCTGCTACCACCTGCTTCATCATTGCTTTCATCGCTGCTCCTCCTGTGGACATCGATGGTATCCGCGAGCCCGTTGCTGGTTCTCTGATGTATGGCAACAACATCATCTCTGGTGCTGTTGTTCCTTCTTCTAACGCCATTGGCCTACACTTCTACCCAATCTGGGAAGCTGCTTCATTAGATGAGTGGCTTTACAACGGTGGTCCTTACCAGTTGGTAGTGTTCCACTTCCTGATTGGTGTATTTGCCTACATGGGTCGTGAGTGGGAACTGAGCTACCGCTTAGGTATGCGTCCTTGGATCTGCGTCGCTTACAGCGCACCCGTTGCAGCTGCTAGCGCCGTGTTCCTGATCTACCCAATCGGACAAGGTTCTTTCTCCGATGGTATGCCTCTAGGTATCAGCGGAACCTTCAACTTCATGTTCGTGTTCCAAGCTGAGCACAACATCCTAATGCACCCGTTCCACATGCTAGGTGTAGCCGGTGTATTCGGTGGTTCCTTGTTCTCTGCAATGCACGGTTCTTTGGTGACCTCCTCCTTAGTGCGTGAGACTACTGAAACTGAGTCTCAGAACTATGGTTATAAGTTCGGTCAAGAGGAAGAAACTTACAACATCGTGGCAGCTCACGGCTACTTCGGTCGTTTAATCTTCCAATACGCTTCCTTCAACAACAGCCGTTCCTTGCACTTCTTCTTAGGTGCATGGCCTGTAATCGGCATCTGGTTTACTGCACTGGGCATCAGCACCATGGCATTTAACCTCAACGGTTTCAACTTCAACCAGAGCATCATCGACTCACAAGGTCACGTGATCAACACCTGGGCTGACGTACTAAACCGTGCCAACTTAGGTTTCGAGGTAATGCACGAGCGTAACGCTCACAACTTCCCTCTAGACCTAGCTGCGGCTGAAGCTACTCCTGTAGCTTTGACTGCTCCAGCGATCAACGGCTAATTTCAACTTGGCTTAATCTACTTGAATAAAAAAAGCGCTCTCCAGATGGAGAGCGCTTTTTTGTTTGTCTGTCATTAATCATTGCTTCTTTGTCAAGACCCTTTTACCTGTGGTTTAATCATTAATCGCAAAAACCCGATGGGGAAGTCCTAGTAGCGAGCGATCGCATTTGATCTGTTTGCGATTGACCTTTGGTCACACTTTAGGCAAAGCCCGACGCTGCGCGAACGCGCCCCGCGTGGCCTACGGCCAAACGCGAACGCTATTTTTGTTTCACTATTTTTGTTTGCTATTAACACATTTATCTTAATTTGTCAATAATTAGCTAATATAATTTTTACTTATTTACATTATTTAATAAACTGAGGGACAATTACTCGCAAAACCCTTTACAAAACTAAACATATTACTTAACATAAGTACATGAAGGCACACACAAGCCGGACGAACCTCGATAACTTCATATTCATACCCGCAATCATTAGAACATGACTACTGTATTACAGCAGAGCAACACCTCTGTGTGGTCTCAGTTCTGCAATTGGGTCACCTCTACCAACAACCGCCTCTATGTAGGCTGGTTTGGTGTATTAATGATCCCAACCCTGCTAGCTGCTACCACCTGCTTCATCATTGCATTCATCGCTGCTCCTCCTGTGGACATCGATGGTATCCGCGAGCCCGTTGCTGGTTCTCTGATGTATGGCAACAACATCATCTCTGGTGCTGTTGTTCCTTCTTCTAACGCCATTGGCCTACACTTCTACCCAATCTGGGAAGCTGCTTCATTAGATGAGTGGCTTTACAACGGTGGTCCTTACCAGTTGGTAGTGTTCCACTTCCTGATTGGTGTATTCGCCTACATGGGTCGTGAGTGGGAACTAAGCTACCGTTTAGGTATGCGTCCTTGGATCTGCGTAGCTTACAGCGCACCCGTTGCAGCTGCTAGCGCCGTATTCTTGATCTACCCAATTGGACAAGGTTCTTTCTCCGATGGTATGCCTCTAGGTATCAGCGGAACCTTCAACTTCATGTTCGTGTTCCAAGCTGAGCACAACATCCTAATGCACCCCTTCCACATGCTAGGTGTAGCTGGTGTATTCGGTGGTTCCTTGTTCTCTGCAATGCACGGTTCTTTGGTAACCTCCTCCTTAGTACGTGAGACTACTGAAACTGAGTCTCAGAACTATGGTTACAAGTTCGGTCAAGAGGAAGAAACTTACAACATCGTTGCAGCTCACGGCTACTTCGGTCGTTTAATCTTCCAATACGCTTCCTTCAACAACAGCCGTTCCTTGCACTTCTTCTTAGGTGCATGGCCTGTAATCGGCATCTGGTTTACTGCACTGGGCATCAGCACCATGGCATTTAACCTCAATGGTTTCAACTTCAACCAGAGCATCATCGACTCACAAGGTCACGTGATCAACACCTGGGCTGATGTACTAAACCGCGCCAACCTAGGTTTCGAGGTAATGCACGAGCGTAACGCTCACAACTTCCCTCTAGACCTAGCTGCGGCTGAAGCTACTCCTGTAGCTTTGACTGCTCCAGCGATCAACGGCTAATAAGATCGTAATCTGATCACCCCTAGGGGAGTACAAAGGTACCCCCTAACAGCGCTCTCCAAAAAGGGAGCGCTTTTTTATTTGCTGGCAAAGCACCAATCGCTTTTCCAAAAAAAAATAAGAGAGCCGTCTTCGAGACTCTCTAGGTCATCAGGGTGCATCTATCTACTGCTCTCAATATAACAAATTTAGCGAGGGGTGTCACCCCTCATTTAATAATTTTCCAAGCAGCTGACCCTAGGTATGTTCATATTTCAATTTTTCCCAAAAAAATAAGAGAGCCGTCAAAAAGACTCTCTGGATCATCAGGGTGCATCTATCTACTGATCTCAATATAACAAATTCAGCGAGGGGTGTCACCCCTCATAAATAAAATTTGGTAATTTAAGATGGCGATAGTGCTCTAGGTTCGAGAAAAGGCGAAATTAGCAAAACTCAATTCATTTGTGCCATTCCACTTGTAAACTTGGTTGCGAAACCCCTTCCACTGTTCATAAACCTTCTTAAACTTGGGATCTTTGCTAGCATCTTCCTCAAATAACTCGAATGATGCTTTCTCAGCCGCCTGCAAAATGTCTTGAGAGTAAGGAGTCAGCTTAGTACCTGCTTTAATCAAGCGTTCCAATGCCGCTCCATTCAAAGCATCATACTGAGCTGCCATATTGATATTGGCGTACCTGGCGGCATCTTTAAAAATTTCCTGATAGTCCTTGGGCAACTTATCCCAAGCTTTTTTATTAACCTGCACCTCTAGGGTTGGTCCGGGTTCCCACCAGCCTGGATAATAATAGAACTTAGCTGCTTTGTACAAGCCCAGCTTCTCATCATCATAGGGACCAACCCATTCAGCAGCATCAATGGCTCCCCGGTCTAGGGCAAGGAAAATTTCACCCCCAGGTAATACTTGGACATTCACCCCCAAGCGCTCCATCACTTTACCTCCCAATCCAGGGATACGCATTTTTAATCCCTTCAGGTCACCTACAGAATTAATTTGTTTCTTGAACCAACCTCCCATCTGAGCACTGGTGTTACCCGCTGGAAAATTAATCACCCCAAAGTCAGCATAGAGTTCCTGCATCAATTCCAAGCCACCACCGTGGTACAACCAAGCATTTTGTTGTGGAGCAGTTAGACCAAAGGGTACACTAGTGCCGAATGCTAGGGCAGGATTTTTGCCAACGTAGTAGTAACTAGCGGTATGACCACACTCAACGGTTCCCTGTTGGACGGCATCGAGAACCTCTAATCCTGGTACAATTTCACCAGCAGCAAAGGGGGTAATCTGGAAACGCCCATTGGTCATTGCACTGACCCGCTTACAGACAGTATCAGCTCCTCCGTAGATAGTATCCAGGGATTTTGGCCAGCTGGTGACCATTTTCCATCTAACCATAGGCTGACTGCCGGACTGAGCAACGGGTCCTGTACTAGCTTGATTACAGGAGGCTAAGGCAGCTGTACTGGCTGCACCAATCGCAGCGTTACTAAAAAATTTTCGGCGTTTCATGGTTGTTGATTCAAGAGTGGGTCATGTTTTGCGCAAGTTCTATCAAGTTTAGTAACTAGACACCCTTTAGCCGATCCGCTGTTCCCTTTGCTATTTAGCGAGATGTCATATCAGCGGATACATTTAACCAGGCAATTCCCGGCAAAACCCGGAAGCCGTGTACAGCACGTCGGTTATCGACGAGGAGGTATCCCTCAAAGCTTTTAGGTAAATCCCAAAAGCGCCATTATGATCACGGTCAATGGTGTGGCCACAATTTGGGCATTTAAATCGTTTAGAACTGCCTAACTTGCTGTGAATGTGGCCACATTTAGTACAAGTCTTGGATGTGTATTCTTCAGTGACGTCTACTACAAAACAGCCTCTTTTGGCTGCCTGATGCTTCAATGTCATCTTGAATCGATAATGTGCCCAAGACATCATTTTTCTAACGGTCTTGCTTCTTATTTTCCTCTTGGTTTTACTCACCATTTGAGATGTCTCAAATTTGGGAAGGTAAATAACTTGATACTCAGAAGTGAGGAAACAGGCAACCTTTTTGTGAGCTTCGTCTATAAGATTGCGAATTTTTACTCTCATTCGCTGAGCGGCCTTCCTGATCTTGAATCTTTTTCTTTTATTTTTAGATCCCTTAGCTAGAGAGGCGCGAGATATTAGATTATCTAAGTGGCAACAAAGGCGGTAAACTCGTCCAATGTCTCCTGAACCTATATCTAAAAACCTCTGGCCGTCAAATCCAGTCAAAAATGTCCTTACTCCAGGATCTAAAGCAATACTTCTATCTGGCAGAGAAGGTTTAGCAGGTTTTTCGTCTATGGCAAAAGTAATAAACCAACGTCCTCGATCAATAACCAGAGTAGGGTCATGAAGGATCTTTTCTGGCATTGATTCGCTACTATGAAAAACCCTACCTTTCGTCTCTTTTGGGTAAAAAGTCCCTTTCCTGAAGTTAACCTTATTGAACCTGATCGATTGAACTGGATCTGAAAACTTCCTAAACTTAGCTTCTCCGTCTACCTTCTTGGCTGCTTTATGAGCTTCAAATGCTTGAAATATTGCCGATTCCCTGGGGCTGTAAGGTGTTTTACTAACCCATTCAGGGACCTCTGACATTATTTTCTTTCTAAGGTCGTATTTCCCTATTTTTGTGGTTTTCAGAGTTGCGATAGCCTGATTGTAACACCATCTCGCGGCATTAATCCAAGTTCTCCATTTTAGCTTTAATTCAGTTTCCGGGTAGACTCGGATCTTCTTTGATAACTGACTTGTATTTCCTGAGTCCATAGAGTCTACAACTGAAGACATGGACGATGGCAAGGATGTCTTCCACCATCTCTCGTTCTGGAGATAGATTTGACTGGTCGAGAACCACGATTCTGCAACCGTTCTGTTCACAAATCCATTCGATAAGCTCGAATCCAAATCTTGCCATCCGGTCTTTGTGAGCGACCACAATTTCGCTGACGTCTCTTGACAAAACTCGTCCCAATAAGGCTTTAAGACCTTTTCTGCGGTAGTTGAGTCCTGTACCGATATCTTTGATGACTTCCGCGTTCGGGAACTTCCCTTGAAGGAACGCCGCTTGCCTTTCGAGGTCTTCTTTTTGTCTTCTGGTAGAGACTCTAGCGTAAATAATTGTTGGTTTGTTCTTGACTTCTCCAAGCACTGAATCGACATCATAACGTCGCTGGTTACTTGGGGTTCTAATGGTTTTGATTTTGCCCTCCTGCTCCCAGTACCTGAGTGTTCGTTCAGATACTCCGAGGATTTCGCGGGCTTTCCTGGGTGGGACATACCTCATAGTCTGAGTTGGTGCGATTCTTTATATATACTAACAGAGACTGCCGGGAACTGCCGGAGATTGCCTTAAAAAGATACTTCTATCTTTGGCCGATCGCATTCTTAGTCATAGCTGCGATCGCTTTATCTGTAGCTTTCGGTAAATGATAATACTTACCACCTGCTTGTTTGGCCAATTCCTTAGCAAAACCAGTAGAAACAAACTTACTCTCGGTATCAATTACTAATAATTGAACCCCATTAGCTCGAATTCGAGCGGCAATTTCCAACAATTCCCCTTTAATATCTGGCTTTTCGCCTTCTGGTAGAGGTTCTCCCAAGGAACGAGCTAAGGGAATATTGCCCCGACCATCAGTAATTGCGACAATTACCACTTGACCAATATCCCCAGACAATTGAGCATTCATGCCCACATGCACCGCCTGAGTCAATCCATGAGCTAAAGGGGAACCGCCACCACAAGGTAATCGCTCCAAACGCCGCTTTGCTAAAGCAATGGAACGGGTAGGGGGTAACAGCACATCGGCTTGTTCTCCCCGGAAGGGAATCAGGGAAACTTGGTCACGGTTTTCATAAGCTTCCGTCAGAAGCTGCATCACTGCTCCTTTAGCAGATTGCATCCGGTTTAGAGCCATAGACCCTGACGCATCTACTACAAAAACTACCAAGGAGCCAGCTTTTCGGGCTAACCGCTTGGATCGTAAATCCCCTTGTTCGATAATCACCCGACGGTTAGGATGACGTTGCCTACGAGCTTTTTGATAGGGTGCAGCAGCTCTGAGGGTGGCATCTACAGCAATCCGCCTTACTTTCCCCTTGGGTAGTATCGGTTTGACATACCGACCCCGGTCTTCTGAAAAGATAATGCTACGGTTTCCGGACTTACCTTGCCGTTGTGCCATCTGGGCAAAGTAGAGCACACTAGGGTCAAGGATCACCCCTTCTGGGTCAAAGAGAAACTCTTCCGGGATACTTGGAGCTTCCTGTTCTTGCTCCTCTGAGTCATTGTCGTCCTCCTTGTCTTCCTCTTGGTCTTGTTCTTCCTGAGATTGATCTTGTGGGGGTGGGGGAGGAGGAGGTGGTGGGGCTTCTTCTGGTGGTGTTTCTACCATAGTCGCACGGGGGACAATTACCAATTCCACCGCCCGACGCAAATCCTCGGAATTAACTGTCTGACGACCATCTAAGGCTGCTGCAGCTTTTGCAACTCGAACGGCAAACAGTTCTGCACGATGACCTTGGACACCACCTCGGATGGCTTCATTGACCAGATAGGTAATTTGGTCATGGGTAATCTCAACATCCTTGAGCCACTCTCGGGCTAGAATAATATCCGTCTTGAGGGTATCGAGATCCTCCTGGTATTCCTCCAGAAAGTGCTGGGGAGAGTTAGCGTATGCGATCGCTTGTTCTACTGCCTCCACCCGTTGCTCTAAGGCCAAAACACCGTCAGCAGAGAGGGTTATGGCAATTCTGTCCAATAAATGTTCCCGCAATGGTCCCTCGTCGGGATTGTAGGTGGCAATTAAAATTGGTTTGCAGGGATGTTGGAAACTAATCCCCTCTCGCTCAATTAGGTTCCGCCCTTCCGTTAAAACACTCAGTAGCTGGTTAGCAATTTGGTCATCAAGGAGGTTAATGTCATCCACATACAACACACCCCGATGAGCTTGGGCAAGTAATCCCGGTTGAAAGACCGGTTCCCCTTGTTTGACAGATTGTTCCACATCCACTGAACCCAGGAGCCGGTCTTCGGTCACTCCTAGAGGAATTTGCACGAAGGGAGCTGGGATGATTTCGGTATCTGGAGAACCGTCAACCTGTAACTGTTCCTGTAACTGTTCCTGTAACTGTTCCTGTAACGCTTCCTCTGGAGTACAGTTACTCAAGGAACCTTTAACCACTTCAATTGGGGGGAGCAAGGTGTGGATTGCCCGTGCCATCACTGATTTAGCTGTGCCACGGCGTCCTGCGATCGCAACGCCTCCTAATCCAGGGTCAATAGCAGCGAGGAGGAGGGCGAGTTTAATGGCTTCTTGACCCACCACGGCGGTGAGGGGAAAGCTAGGGTTGGCCGGTTTTGTGGTCAGTGCGGGCATAGAGCAACTATTGTCAAACTTCCCTGAATCAAATCATAGTAGTCTAATAGTACTCTTTTACGACTCCCTATGGTTTATTTAGCCCGATGGGAAATTCTTGAGGGCGAGTTTTTCAAAACACTATCCGCCCTATCTAGGTATCCGTATAGGAATTGTGATAATTGTTGTTTCCTACTCCCTACTCCCTGCTACCTGCTCCCTTTCCTATAGCTGATAGCTTACAGTTGAGCTAAAGCTAAGTAGCTGGGTTTTTTTGCAACATTGCACTGATATATACTACTCGTCCGTCAACGAATCGGTTGTATAATTCTGTGCCTTTTACACTCGCAAAGGTTTTTACCATATCCAGTAGAAACCAAGGAACATAGCGTTGCATAATACTAAGCTTCAGGTGGTCAGTTAAATTAAGAGCATTGACGACGTTGCCTGTAATATTAGTCGAACGTATTAACTCTAAATCACACTCTGAAAGCTGTTCCTTGAATTCGTCAAGCTCCGTTCGCTCTCGATAGTCGGCTAAACAGAGATACCCACCAGGTCTGAGCACCCTTTTAACTTCCTGTAGAAATGTCGAAAGGTTAGGATAGTGATGGCAAGACTCAACATTTAATACGATATCAAAGGATTTGTCGGGGAAAGGCAATTGTTCAGCATCTCCCTGTTTAAAGGCTAAATTGGGAACTTTATGATTTTTGTTACAGAGATTGACTGCACTATCGGATAAATCAAGACCAGTCATTGAGCTGACATTCTGAGTGCGTGCAATCCACTCGCTACCTCCTCCTCTGCCAGATCCAATTTCTAGGATATCCCTACCGGTAAGTTCTACCGAACCTAATGTGTGGGCATAAAGATGAATAAAGTAACGGTTTTTTTCATCTTCTGGTAAAAGGTTCAGCTCGTCTTTAGGATTATCATAGCCATAGTTCATAAAGAACCATTCGCTAGTGGGGAATCGCCAAGCTAAGAAATTATATATAGCTTTCCAGATTATTTTCTTTATTACCGGAAATCGGCTTTCAAAGAAATTAAATAAATTGATCATGGTTATCTTCCATCCTGTTGATTAGCCAATAATCTTTGTTGGCTTTATTGTTTGGCTTTATTGTGAGGTTATGCTTTTTAAGTTTTTTATGGCTTGATAAGTCCCAAATAAACGATCCATAAGATGACCTGCAATTAGTCCACCGAAAGCATAATTCTTACTCTTCATGAATCTTGTCTTGTCATAACTATGATGAATTTTATGTAATAGTCTGTCTTTCTTAAACCAAGAGTATCGACTTAACCAAGACTCTTTATTGCCATACTCAGCATGAAGATAATATAGGGTTAGCATATTTACTACGGCATCAATACAAAAAGTCCATTCTACCCAACTACTGAATAGTAAATGATATACGCTCAAGGAGCTTATGAAAAACAATCCCCATGTAAAATGTTCACTAATCGCCCAATAGTAATCTGATCTTGAATACATATTATATTCTATCCGATGATGAGAATTGAGATGAATTTTATATAAAGGGATGCCTAAAACGTTTTGATGTAACAAAAAGTGAGTAAACCACGCTACAAATAAATTGCAGAGACGAGCAACAACCACCACCCCTAAAAAAATAATAGGATTAAATTCAATAGACAGCACGCTAGGTTTCTCTCTTTACAAAATTGGACGCTATTTCAGAGCCTAGATTTTCGGTTTGCAGAATAACAGAATTTTTAACAAATAAATTATTATCAATTTATAAGTGCCAATCACCGTTTCGCAACCTAGATCTAAACTCTGCTCTGAACAAGACTAACATATCTCAAACAAATGTCTACTAGATCCTCTCGTCATCCTCAGCTAAAACAGCATTTTCGTAAGCATATGCGCTACGCGCAGGCTACGCCAACAGCTATCAGCGGTCAGCGGTCAGCGGTCAGTGGTCAGCTATCATGCAGACGTAACTCAGCATTATTCAAATGGTTACCTGCCTGTTGTAAGCATATGCGCTTAGCCCATTAGCTGACGGCTGAATGCTGACCAATCAATTCAAAATTAATCTAGAAATCTAGGTCTGACCAAAATTATTGTATAGACTGGTGATCCTCGGGTAATTCTAAAACCACCCGATAGGCCGTCGAATCGTATGATGATTTGTTCATGGTACCCGCTGTTGCCGCAAAAAGTATCCGGAATGTGCGCCAGATTTGTTCATTTGACTTGTCGATAATATCTGCTTTTTTTTCCATCCAGCGCTCATACATTCCCTTAGCCCAAAGATAATAGTTGCGACGGTCGTTATAGATGGCTTGGATCTCAAATGGTGATTCTTTAACAGCATCGATAAATTCCGGCATATACACCATCCGAAAGGTTCCTGGCCAGATATACTTGGTAATAAAACTGTGCGTGCCAAATGACTCTTTGTGTGAGGCAAAGTCGAGATATACTCGTCCGCCTGGTTTAAGGTAGTTCAAGAGACGCTCCATCACGCGAGGATAATCTGACAAATCTTCCATTACCCCCATCATGACTATGCCATCATATTTATGGCTGGGTTGGAATGAGAAAAAGTCTTGATACTTGACCTCTGCCTCAAAGTTATTTTTTTCAATTAAATCTTCTACATACTGTTTTTGGTGGTTGGATAAGGTAATTCCAGTCACACGGATATTTCGGCGTGCGGCAAAACGCAGGAAACCGCCCCAGCCAGAGCCAATATCCAGTACTGAATCATTCGGTTTGAGATTTAAGGATTGAAAGGCAAAGTCCAACTTGCGTTCAGCTCCAACCTCTAGGCTATCCTCATCTTTCTCATATATCCCAGGAGTATAAGTATTGTAATCGCTATCCATGGCGAACAATTGGATATTATTGGAGTCATAATGCTTCGAGATCCAATCTGGATTGCATTTTTCCCGCCCAAGTAAGATGGGCTTGAGTCGCCGACCTATCTTTAGCAAAATATGCTGATCGGATAACAGCTTCTGGAACGACATGGCCTTGATTAAGTTCCCTTCGAAATCAATATCACCCTTGATGTAAGCTTCCACTATCAGTAATTGGTCTAAAGACATGAAAGCTTTTCGACCAGCTGGATTTTTGATGTATATATCCAAGATCGGTTTCTCTTCTCCAATAGTGGTGAGTGACCCATCTTCCAAATGAATTACAAAGCTAATTGGTAGTTTCCCACGTTTGGATAAGGAAGAGACGAAGTTGCTTACAAATTGATTTCCAATCATGGGTAACTTAAGATTTTATTGGTTTTTATCCAATTACCTTACCCCACTACGTGTCAGCTATCATGCTTAACTACGATCAATTGTCAATCTACAATATTCTCAGACATTGTCCGGCATTTCCAACTGGAAGCATGCCGATTAACCCGCGCCCAGGAGTGATGGTGATGAATCCCAAGGCTATTTTAGGACTGCTTAAGGAAACATTTAAAGAATGGCAGGAGGATAAAGCATCTCGACTAGCAGCAGCATTATCCTATTACATGATTTTTTCCCTAGCGCCAGTGTTAATTATTGCGATCGCAATTGTGGGGTCTATTTTTGGGGAAGAGGCGGCTAAAGGCGAGATTGTAGGGCAAATCCAAGGATTGGTTGGCGAACAGGGAGCACAGTTTATTCAGACAGCCATTACTAATGCCAATCGGCCCGATGCTAGTGGGGGGTTGGCTTCCTTGATTAGTATTGTGGTGCTGTTGTTCGGTGCATCTGGGGTATTTGGCGAACTCCAAGATGCCTTGAATACGATTTGGGATGTGAAGCTGAAACCAGGACAGGGCATCTGGGGTATTTTGAAAAAACGGATTCTTTCGTTTCTGACTGTGCTGGGTGTAGGACTTTTTCTGCTCTTGTCCGCTGTTATCAGTACTGTCTTATCAGCTTTGAGGTCTTATGAGAGCGAATTTCTCAAGGAGCTGGGTTTACTCTGGCTCTACCAACTTGACTTTGTCTGGACAATTCTGGACTTGCTGGTGTCCTTTGGTATCCTTAGCCTGATGTTTGCTCTGGTTTACAAGTACTTGCCAGATGTGAAAATTGCCTGGAAGGATGTCTGGGTGGGAGCAATTATCACTACCTTACTGTTCAACTTGGGTAAATGGCTATTGTCATGGTATCTCGGCAGAAGCAGTTTTTCCTCAAGTTACGGTGCTGCTGGTTCTCTGGTGGTTTTATTGGCTTGGGTCTACTATTCCTCTCAAATTATCTTTTTGGGAGCTGAATTTACCCAAGTTTACGCTAAGAGATTTGGTTCAAAAATCGTTCCCGATGACCATGCTACCCCTATCCCAGCACTAGGGCAGCTCCCTAGTGTTGAGGAAAGGGATAACCCAAGATCGTAAGAACAGTGAACAGGGAACAGGGAACAGGGAATAGGGAATAGGGAATAGGGAATAGGGAATAGGGAATAGGGAATAGGTAAAAAATCCTATGTACCTCATTAAAATAAAAACCGCTTTAATTAATTAAGATTAATTAATCGTAATTAATATCTTAATTAATATTTAATAAATAATATAGGTCAGATTGTGCTAAAGTAGCTAAAGTTCCATCGGTTCTGGTGAAGAGCACTCACCAGAGGTAACGGGGAAAGTCCGGTGCAAGTCCGGCGCTGTCCCGCAGCTGTGATGAGGTCTGTGACCTCTAAGTCAGAATGCCCGCCAATGGTTTCAGTTGTTAAATCCGTCTGCGAGGTACAGATGATGTCTGATGTAGCATTTAAAAAAAAATTAGTCAGTAGGCAACCACATTTCCCAGTAACGTTTGTGATTCTCTTTTTGAAAACTAGTGGTTGAGTAAAAAGTATTTAATAGGTTTGATCTGTAAGTTTTATCCTAAGCTATAAGCTATAAGCTATCAGCTATAAGCTATCAGCTATCAGCTATCAGCTATCAGCTCAGTTTAAATGTGCTACAAGACTACTTTATCTTTTTTCAAGATAGTCTTAGAAAGCCTAGTCTGTCAAGGTAATTAACACTAAACTGGGCCAATTTTTTGATCAGTCATTGACCAGCATTTCCCAGATGTCTAAGAGCAAATTTTCCGCGAACAATCGGTCTTATACCTCCCGTTATCAAAACCAGAAACTTGGCTTTAATGCTATAGCTTTGTTGGTATGGATGGGGATTTTAAGTACAGCACAACAAGCCATGGCTCACCATCCCTTTGGTGGCGAGACACCTGATAATTTCATCACAGGATTTTTGTCTGGATTAGGTCATCCCGTGATTGGTTTCGATCATCTCGCCTTTGTGATTGCTGTTGGCTTAATTGCAGCTGGATTTACCAGTGGTTTCCTGATTCCTGGTGCTTTTGTCCTCACCACCCTAGTCGGGACAGGTATTCACTTGCTGGGAATGGACTTGCCAATACCAGAGATTGCGATCGCTACTTCAGTCCTGCTCTTTGGTGGACTACTGTTGAGTGCCAAAATTCCCAATATATCCATAGTGCTAGGGTTAGCCAGCTTAGCTGGTATTTTTCATGGCTATGCCTATGGTGAAGCAATTGTAGGTGCTGAAATTAGTCCACTCTTGGCTTACCTGATTGGCTTCAGTGTGATTCAGTATGGTATCGCCATCCTAGCCCTAGCACTGAGTAAGACGTTGATCAAACAATTGAGAAATCAACCCTTCCCACTGATGCGAATTTTAGGCTTTGGGATCTGCTCAGTAGGAGTAGTTTTCCTATCCTCTGCAATTTTTGGATAAGAAGAATTAAGAATTTAAAATGGCTGCAAAAATTCCTGTTACAGTTGTTACCGGATTCCTCGGTAGTGGCAAAACTACTCTCGTGCGTCACCTGCTTCAAAATAATCAGGGCAGGCGCATTGCTGTAATTGTTAATGAATTTGGGGAAGTAGGTATTGATGGAGAACTATTGCGTTCCTGTCAGATTTGTGATGAAGACGATGACGCCAATAATAATATTTTAGAACTAGCGAATGGTTGTCTGTGTTGCACGGTTCAGGAGGAATTTTTACCGACAATCCAAGAATTGCTGAAGCGTCGTGACAAAATTGATAATATCCTGATAGAAACGTCAGGATTAGCGTTGCCTAAACCTCTAGTTCAAGCCTTTCGTTGGCCAGAAATTCGCACGGGCGCTACGGTGGATGGGGTGGTGACTGTCGTAGACTGCGATGCCTTAGCCGCTGGTACTTTAGTCAGCGATATCAATGCTTTAGAAGCCCAACGTCAGGCTGACCCAACCTTGGAACATGAAACTCCCATCGAGGAATTGTTTGAAGACCAGCTAGCTTGTGCTGATATGGTGCTGTTGACTAAAGTGGATTTAGTGGATAGTCCTACTCAAACCAAAGTAAACAATTGGTTGCAACAGCAGTTACCAAGTAGTGTGAAAGTCGTTCCTTGTCAGGAGGGAGACATTAGTCCTGATTTACTACTAGGATTTAATGCCGGAGTGGAAGATAATTTAGAATCACGTCCTAGCCATCATGATCATGAAGAGGATCATGACCATGATGATGATATTAATTCAGTTAATTTGATTTTAGATCAGGCATTTGAGCCACAGGTAATCAAGACAAAATTACGACAATTGGTGCAACAGCAAGAGATTTATCGCATTAAGGGATTTGTGAATGTTGCTAATAAACCCATGCGGATGGTGATACAAGGAGTAGGCGATCGCATTGAGAGTTTCTTTGACCGTGCTTGGCAAGCTGATGAAAAGCGTCAGACTCGCTTGGTGTTGATTGGGCAAGGGTTGGAGCAGTTACGAATTCAGGAGGTATTTGGGTAATAAAGGGAATCGGGAATAGGGAGTAGGGAATCGGGAATCGGGAATCGGGAATCGGGCATTGCTGAGGGGCGGGATCAACATCGGTGGGGTGGGCATCCTGCCTGCCGGGGAATTGTAACAGGCAAGATGCCTGTTCCACCAAGATGCCCATTCCACCAAGATGGCGGAAGATGAAACAGGCAAGATGCCTGTTCCACCAAGATGCCTGTTCTACCAAGATGCCGGAAGATGAAACAGGCAAGATGCCTGTTCCACCAAGATGCCTGTTCTACCAAGATGGCGGAAGATGAAACAGGCAAGATGCCTGTTCCACCAAGATGCCTGTTCTACCAAGATGCCGGAACATGAAACAGGCAAGATGCCTGTTCCACTAAGATGGCCATTCCACCAAGATGGCGGAACATGAAACAGGCAAGATGCCTGTTCCACCAAGATGCCTGTTCTACCAAGATGCCGGAAGATGAAACAGGCAAGATGCCTGTTCCACCAAGATGCCTGTTCTACCAAGATGCCGGAAGATGAAACAGGCAAGATGCCTGTTCCACCAAGATTCCCATTCCACCAAGATGGCGGAAGATGAAACAGGCAAGATGCCTGTTCCACCAACATGCCTGTTCTACCAAGATGCCGGAAGATGAAACAGGCAAGATGCCTGTTCCACTAAGATGGCCATTCCACCAAGATGGCGGAAGATGAAACAGGCAAGATGCCTGTTCCACCAAGATTCCCATTCCACCGATCAGATTACGGTGCAGTTTCCATGTGAGGTATCTACAATAATGATCTACAACTCAGCCTCAGTGAAACGATGTTAAGTCGGGAAACTACCTATTCTCAAGCAAGAGCTAACCTAGCTAGCATACTAGATCAGGTTTACGATGAACGCCAAATTATGGTAATCAAGCGTCGTAACCAGAAAAATGTCGCGTTAATTGCTGAAGATGAATTGTCCAGCATCTTAGAAACTATTTATTTGTTGCGATCGCCAGAAAATGCCAAGCACCTGTTTAGGGCTTTGGAATGGGCAGAGTCAGAAGAAGCTACTCCTCAAAGTTTGGAAGAATTAAAAGAAGAATTGGGTATTGAGTCGTGACAAGGGTAAGAAAGACGGCATTACTTTGTCACAGAGTTGACATTCAGTCAATCTCTTACTAATCTAGCTACTATACAGCCAATACTCCCATTTTTAGTGCATTGATGGTGCTCATGGCTGAAAAGGGATAGACGAATCGCTTTACCGTGAGCGGCTAAGGAGAAATTAGTTATGAGTGGCGATCGCAATATTCAAGCTGGTAGGGATTACAGTGAAACAGTAGTTAGAAACCACCGTCACACCAACTTCAGGGACCAAGGTGCTTACGTCGAGGGCGATTACTACAATAATAACCCAGAGCAAAAACAAAACCTCGCGGAAGCTGCGGCAGAGATTCAACAATTACTAGAGACCTTAGACAAAACTTACCCTACCGATACTACCACTGGAAAGATGAAGGTGGCAGTAGCAGCAGTTGAGCAGATTGACACTAACCCTACTTTGAGTAATAGAGTACTCAGTGCCTTGAAAGCTGGGGGTGTAAGTGCTTTTGAGCAACTGCTGAACCATCCGGCTGCTAGTTTTGTTATCGGTGCGTTGCAAGATTGGCAGCAAACTCAGCAGTCTTAACACCAGACTACACCTCGATCACCCTAGCTTGATTGACAGTCGTGACTGAAGAACCAAAGGGGCAAGAGCCTGAAAATAAGACAGGAGGTAATTACCGCGAGACTGATTTTGCTGACCACGGTGTGTATGTCGAGGGTGATTACATTAATAATCGGGAGCAGCCAAGACCTGAGGCAGCTCCCCTTTGGAGAGAATTACAACGCAAGCTAATTGGATGGCTCGACCGTGATCAGTATGCTGCTAGTTGCATTCGCAAAAAGTTACTAGAAGCAGTCAAGCGGGAGGTAACCACTCGACTCCAAGATTCTCTCCACCAAAACGAGTTAGAGATGAATCTGTATCTGGAATTACCCATGGAGGAGAGCAAGGGGGCGGTAGAGCGTGATCAGCGACAGAAAGTAATTCCCCTACCGCCTCAAACCTCAGCAATGGAGGTATTTGAACGGCCAGATGTGAAAGGTCGGTTACTAATTTTAGGGGAACCGGGGTCTGGAAAAACGACCACTTTACTAAGACTAGCCGAGGATTTAGTTAGGCAAGCAGAACAGAATAATGCTGCACCGATCCCCATCATCTTCGAGCTTTCTGCCTGGAAAAATGATCAGCAACCCCTTGATAAATGGTTAGTGGCTCAACTCAAAGACAATTACAGTATTGACGAAAAAATCAGCCAACAATGGCTGGAAAACCATCAACTACTGCCCCTTCTCGATGGTTTAGACGAGTTAGGCATAGCCGGTCAACGGCTGTGCGTCACCAAAATTAATCAGTTTTTCAAGCAAGACATCCAACGCCGTGGGGTGGTTTGCTGTCGCCTGGAAGAATATCAGCAGGGAAGAGTCAAACTGCGTAAACTTAATGGGGCTTATTGCTTGCAGTCCCCCAAAGATATCCACATCCAAAATTATCTCCAGCGCTTAGATAAACAGGAACTGTGGCAAGTGCTATCCAGTGATGCCCAGATGAGACAACTGGCAGATAAACCCCTGTTTTTAAACGTGATGGTGACAGCATACCAGGGGCAGCCGATTACCAATAAAGCACAACTGTGGTCAGCCTATGTGGAGGAGCGCTTAAAGTTACCCCTTGATCAGCAAAAATATCCCAAGGGAGTTCCTTATGGGGATGAGCATACTAGACATTGGTTGACTTATATAGCTCGGCAATTAGTAGCAGATTCAACCACTGAATTTTTAATTGAAAATATGCAGTTATATTGGTTGAATAAGGGTGGAGAAAGACTTGCTTTTAGATTAATTTCTGGGCTGATATTAGGGCTGATATTAGGGCTGATATTAGGGTTGATATTAGGGTTGATATTAGGGCTGATTTATGGGTTAATTTTAGGGCTGATTTATGGGCTATTTTTAGAGAATTTCAAATACTACGAACTAACTGCTGAAGCTTTTATTATAAATTGGTATGGTGTGAAATATGGTCTGACATATGGGCTGATATTAGGGCTGATTTATGGGCTAATATATGGGCTGATATATGGGCTGATATTAGGGTTGATTTATGGGCTGATTTTAGGACTAATTTATGGGCTGATTTATGGGTTAATTTTTGGGTTAAGTTCTGGGCTGATTTATGGGCTGATTTATGGGCTAAGAACAGAAATTAAAGCTAAGGTACAACCTAATCAAGGTATCAAAGAATCGTTTAAAAAAACGTTTATTATTCCCCTGTTTGCTTTTCCGGCTTGGGCATTAATTTATCCGCTTTTCTTCATCGTTACAGGAGCTAACCTTGATTTGACTAGCGCTTTAACAATGGGTTTACTTATAGGCTTGGTTTCGGCACTAGCAAGTGGGGGTCAAGACTGGATACCGCACTTGACCCTGAGGCTAATTTTGTGGCAAAGGGGAGCAATTCCTTGGAACTATGCCAGGTTCCTCAGTTATGCCGCACAACGGCGCTTGATCCAGCAAGTGGGAGGCCGTTACCGTTTTCTTCATGATGCCCTGCGTCAGCATTTTGTGGGCAATAAACCTGTTCCTCCCCCCCTGATTGAAGGTTCTAAAAATACTGGGCTGGGCTATATTCTGTTGGGATTTTCTCTGTTTGTTTTTATAATTCTTAGTAGCAGCATCTATAGGGTTGACAGTGGGCTAAAATCAACGGTAGTACCAGTAGTCCAGAGCGGTGATGTGGTTCTCACGGATAGAGTCACCCGTAATTGGCGGAAATTCCACCACGGAGATGTGATTCACTTTCGGGTTACCAAGAATTTGGCGAAGCAAGGCTTTAATGGTAAGAAGTACATTATGATGCGGATTGTGGCGTTACCTGGGGAAACGTTTGCCATTAAGCAAGGAGAGGTTTATGTCAATGGTCAACGGCTGCAAACTGACTACATTCAAGGAATTCCTATCCAAGATGACGACGAAGTAGAGAGAGAAATCCCTTCTTGTTGCTATTTAGTTTTGGGTGAAAATCCAGATGATCAGGATAAGTTGTTGATGGACTTGGTGGCTAGGGAGCAAATTGATGGTCAAGTCTTATTCCGTCTCTTTCCTCTTAGGCGATTTGGTAGGGTGGATTAATTATATTTGTTGCTATAAAAGCTTTTTAGTCAGCTATTCCCTACTCCCTACTCGGCGTTGCTGATTTTGGGTATCATTTCGCCCCCCTAGCCCCCCAATTTTGGGGGGAAAAAGAGTTTCAAAGTCCCCCAAAATTGGGGGATTTAGGGGGCTTTAGCAAAACCAAATGATCGCGCTTCATACTTTAATTGATCAACGCCTAAAAACTGTTGTAGTCGGCTATTCCCGATTCCCGATTCCCGATTCCCGATTCCCGATTCCCTACTTCCTCCTAGTTTGCGGATCCAAAGCATCCCTCAATCCATCCCCAATATAATTAATACTAAGCACTGTTAAAAAAATCGCTAATCCCGGAAAAATTGCCATATGAGGCGCTATTTCAATATAATTTTGGGCATCAAATAGCATCCGTCCCCAGGTCGGAACATCAGGGGGAAACCCTAAGCCTAAAAAACTCAAGGTAGACTCAATAATAATCGCATTTCCCACCGCCAAGGTAGCTGCAACAATTACCGGACTAAGCACATTAGGAAGAATATGAGCCCAAATCAAGCGACGAGGTTTAGCACCAATGGAGCGAGCTGCGGTCACAAAATCCATCTCCCGCACTGTCAAAAAACTAGCTCGTACTAATCGCGCCACCGACATCCAATTCAAGCAACCAATTACTAGCACTATTAATATAAAAACACCCAACTCTGGCCCAGCCAGGTGCCGCATGACATCGCGGAATAAATAAATCACTAACAGTAACAACGGTAGCTGAGGTAATGCTAAAAATAAATCCGTCAGGCGCATCAGGAAGGTATCGATTACTCCTCCATAGAAACCAGATAACGCTCCAATTAACGTTCCCAAAGAAATCGCCACTACCATCGCCGCAATTCCCACCGTTAAAGAGATGCGTCCCCCCCACAATACCCGAGCCAGTTGATCCTGCCCTAAATCATTAGTACCAAAAGGATGTGCCCAACTCGGTGGCGCACTGGATAGACTAAAGTCAATTTTGTCAATAGGTGTTTTATCAATGAATGGCCCTAAAACAATGGTAATCACCATGATTAGAAGTACAATAGACCCGATTACAGCCATTCGGTCTTGGCGAAACCGACGCCATCCATCTCCACCAAAAAACTTCCACAGAACACTCATTTCGATACATCAGTTGTCAATTGGATAAGGTAAAAAGTCTTGGGTTTTAGGGAGCAGGGAGCAGTGAAGAGGCAAGAGGCAAGAGGCAAGAGGCAAGAGGCAAGAGGCAAGAGGAAAAAAATTATCTGTACCTCATAGCTATGATAAACGCTATCATGAATTGTGATATAGCGTTTCTAGGATTTATGAGGTACGGTTATCAACCTCAAAGTCCCCCTTATCAAGGGGGATTTAGGGGGATCCCTTTGTACCTCATGGCATAGCGATGCAGCGCGGTCTTGGGGGTTTCCCCCATGAGCGACTGCATCAAGACAGATAATTGCGATAATTTTTGTTACCTACTCCCTACTCCCTACTCCCTACTCCCTACTCCCTACTCCCTACTCCCTACTCCCTACTCCCTACTATGTTATCTGAACTCTCGGATCTAGAATGCCATAAAGGATATCAGCGACTAGATTGAAGACCACAATTAAAATAGCGTAGATAAAGGTAATGGCCATCACTACTGGTGTATCGTTTCGATAGATAGAATCAATCAGCAAGGCACCAATTCCAGGAACCCGAAACACTTGTTCAGTGATTAAAGCACCAGTAAATACAGTAGGAATATCTAGGGCGACTAAGGTAACAACAGGAATCAGAGCATTCCGTAAGATATGGCGATTGACCACTACAAATTGATGTAATCCCTTGGCGTAAGCAGTACGCACGTAGTCTTGATTTAGCTGTTCGAGTATGGATGAACGAATAAAACGCATCAATACTGCTGCTTGAAATAAGCCTAATACTACGATGGGCATGATAGACTGCTTGAATTGGATAACAAAACTATTCCAATCTGTTACCTTAAGGGTGCTGTCGTAGATAAAAGGTAGCCAATTTAGCTGGACACTAAACAAAATAATGAACAGCAAACCAGTGAAAAAGGTTGGTAGAGAAAATCCTAGAAAGGCTAGGGTGGTGACAATTTGATCAAAGATTGAGTAACGTTTTAGTGCCGAAATTATTCCTAAGGGAAACGCCAGCAATACAGCAAAAATATAAGCGGAACCTACTACCCATAAGGTAGTAGGTAAGCGCTGGAGCATTAGGGCACTAACAGGACTACGGCTAGTGAAGGAATATCCCATATCCCCTTGGATAAATGACCACGCCCATTTAATATACCGAATCGGGATGGGTTGGTCTAAACCAAGGGAGCGACGAATATTCTCCCGCACTTCCGGAGTAATCGAAGGATTAGTCGCAAATTCCCCCATCGGGTCTCCAGGTGCTAAAGCCAAGATACCGAATACTACGATACTGATCGCAATCAAGGTGGGAATAGAAACTAAAAGACGATTAATTAAGTATCGCGTCATTGAAATTGATGATAGCGGTTTTCAATTTGGTAGGGAACAGGGAATCGGGAATCGGGAATCGGGAATCGGGAATCGGGAATCGGGAATCGGGGAAAAATCTTGTCTACCTCATAACTCTGGAAAACGCTATAGTTAATTGAAACTTGAATCTTAAATCTTGAATCTTGTTAATTAACTAATAAGCAATGAGTACTAATATCATGTCAGAAGAATTACCATTAATAAAAATCTCCCCATCTCCCCATCTCCCCATCTCCCCATCTCCCCACACTCCCGTTAATTATGGTTATTCAAGCAGAGTTGATATAGCATTTGTATTTGAGATGTAAACTGAGACGATATTTTTTTATTTTCCTATAAAACTCTGGAGCTCTTGCCCCTGTTGCCTTTTGCCTCTTGCCTCTTGCCTTTTTCGGCAATCGATAACTTTACAACCCAGATACAAACGCTATATAACTATCACTTCCGCTTCCAATCCATAATATTCCAAGTATTGCGATCCCATGGTGTTAAGTCATAACCCTCCAGCTGATTGCTAAACCCAGCTGGGTCAGCCCGATGGACAATGGGCAAAACTACCACATCATCTTTAACCAGTAAGTCATTCATTTGGATAAAGATTTTCCGACGTTTTTCTGGGTCTAACTCCTTTGTAGACTGCTGCCAAAGCTGATCGTATTTCGGATTACAGTAGCGAGCGACATTTTGCCTAGACCATTGATTAGCTTTCTGGGAAATTTCATCACAGGTATAAGTTTTCAGATACGCACCAGGGTCGGGGCTATCATTCCCTGTGGTGTACATTTGTAGGTCAGCATAAAAGTGTTGGTTAGTATCGGTGTTGGCTGGATCACCAGAGAAATAAATACTGGCATCAATACTCTTGAGTTCTACCCCAACTCCAATCGAGGTTAGGGTCTGTTTGACAATTTCCTGGGTCTTCTGGCGCACGGGATTGACCGAAGTCTGAAACAACACGGTCATCTCCACCCCATCTTTATCCCGAATCCCGTTACCATTGGTATCTTTCCAGCCTGCTTCCTCCAACAAGGCTACCGCTTTTTTAGGGTTAAATTCATAGGTAGTATTGGGGGAATTATATTGCTCTGGTAACACTAAGAAATTCCCTGTAGCTTTGCCCGTTGGTCCATAAAGCTGTTGAGCAATGGTTTCCCGGTCTAGGGCTAGGTTAAAAGCCTGACGCACCCGCTTGTCTTTGAAGAACGAATGGGGGAATTTGACACTAGACCGTTCTCCAGAGGGGGCTTGTTGATTGGGGTCGGTTTGATTCATTAAAATCCGTTCTACCAACGCCCCAAAGATAGCCACGACTTTACCTTTACCCCCTGCTTCCAGTCGCTTCAACACAGGTGCTTCCACTTGCAAATTGTAGGCATAATCGCCATCGCCCGTTTGTAAGACTGCTCTAGCAGCAGAGGTAGCATCACCACCGCCTTTTAGTTCTACTCGCTCGAAATAGGGTTTATCCGCTTCTCGGAAATTAGGGTTAGGCTGATAAACTACCGTATCCCCTGGCTTAAATTCTACGACCTGATAGGGACCGGTTCCTACAGGCATCAAGTTGGCTGGCGCTTGTCGTGCATTAGCACCATTGAAATCTTGATATAAATGCCGTGGCAAAATAATGCCATCACTACCGGAAAAGACTAAAAACCAAGCTGGATTAACATCCTTGAAGTTGACTTTGACTGTGTAGTCGTCTATTGCTTCAACGGTTTTAATAGTTTTATAGGTATTAGCACTAGTCGAACCTACGGCTGGATTGGTGATGAATTCGTAAGTGAACACCACATCACCAGCGGTGAAAGGGGTGCCATCAGACCACTTTACATTGCGCTTTAGTTTCCAAGTCACTGACTTACCATCAGCCGCAATTCCACCATTCTCTACCGTAGGGACTTCTGCTGCCAAAAACAGAACCATCTCCCCATTTTTGTCATAACTAGTCAGGGGTTCGAGGGTAATCCGACTGGCTTCGGAATCCTTGTAACCATTGGAAAGATGGGGATTGAGGATAGTGGGTGCTTGCCAGTACAGGAGCTTCAAAGTACTGTCTTGATTGGACTGTAAAAGGCCACTATCAGGAGAATTACAGCCAGTTAAACACAAAATACTCAATAGAATCAGGATATAGTATCTAGTCAAAAATCGTCCCACCAACTTTTCTCGCTAACATACATTTGCTGCAATTGTTGCAATTTTGCCTCAAAACGTACACCTTTGACTAGACCAAGCAATTTTACCCACTCGGGATTTATAGTTGATTTGAGATACGGTGGTTACGGGGAATTTTTGGCTAAGTATTGTTAATATAAGTAATATTGCCTTGATGTTTTGTTACATCAGGTTTTTTGATGCGATCGCCCTGAGATAATTCTATGGTTTAAGGGCGATCGCATCTCATAGTTTACGCGATTGAACTATTAAACTATAAAATTAATCAATTGTCAAGTATGGGTTTAGTCAGACTGAAAGTACGAGAACTAGCACAGGAAAAGGGCTGGACACTTAAGGAAGTTTCTGACCGTTCCGGAGTGATTTACAGCACTGTAAGACACTATGCCCGCTGTCCTGGTCTAAAAACAATTGACTATACTTCTATGGATAAATTAGCCAGGACGTTTGATGTGATGGTTCAGGACTTAGTAGAAATTTTAGAAGAGTAAAGGAAACCAGCGCTAAAGTCTTAAATCTTTCTAAACGTAAGCTATCAGCTATCAGCTATCAGCTATCAGCTCATGCGCAATCGGTGCTTTTGAATAAAATAAGCTGTTCCCGTAGCGTGGCCAACGGCCAACGGCTGACCACTGACCGCTGACCACTGACCGCTGACCACTGACCGCTGACCACTGACCGCTGACCACTGACCGCTGACCACTGACCGCTGACCACTGACCGCTGACCACTGACCGCTGACCACTGACCGCTGACCACTGACCGCTGACCACTGACCGCTGACCACTGACCGCTGACCACTGACCGCTGACCACTGACCGCTGACCACTGACCGCTGACCACTGACCGCTGACCACTGACCGCTGACCACTGACCGCTGACCACTGACCGCTGACCGCTGACCGCTGACCACTGACGGCTGACCACTAACTGCTGAATGCGTAGCCATCTTAAGGAGCGGAATTGACGGGATTCTGTTCAAAGGCTCGAATTGTGCCAGCACGACAATCCCGCAGCCAAGTCTTAACCGCTTGACCAATAACACCATTAGTGCTTTCCCGTGGCGGTGTGGGAAGTTTGCCTTCTGAAACAGAACCAATACGGGAAAAAATCATCACTAAGCGCCAGCCATCAGAGCTTTTGGTCAAAAATAGCCAGTGATAATTCTGAAGCTCTACAGCTTTATCCTTGAAATACTTGCGCTCTAGGGTAGTTAGAAAGATTTGTTGAAGTGCTTCGCTATCCGTTGGGTTAGGTACAGTGGTCGATTGAAACGACTTAAGGGGCAGAGGTTCAAACTCTGGCTTTCCTGCCACGATTACATAACTGAAGTTGTCCACAGTGGAGTCTGAGCGCCGCGCCCTCTGAATCACTCGATTGGCATAGCTAGGTAAATCTTTAAGCAATAGGGAGGTTAACGTTTCCA
This sequence comes from Moorena sp. SIO3E8, assembly GCF_010692445.1. NCBI lineage: Bacteria > Bacillati > Cyanobacteriota > Cyanophyceae > Coleofasciculales > Coleofasciculaceae > Moorena > Moorena sp. SIO3E8. The sequence goes on from NZ_JAAHHM010000011.1 coordinate 82,289, forward strand.
CCTCTACCGAACAGGTTTGACCGGGTGAAGGTTGAAGGTTGACAGGTTGAAGGTTGGCAGGTTGAAGGTTGACAGATTGAAGGTTGACAGGTTGAAGGTTGATAGGTTGAAAGTTGATAGGTTGAAAGTTGATAGGTTGGAGGTGGTTTGGTTGTTGGGCTTTGGCGTTCGAGTAGGGTAGGTTCAACAGTAGACCTCTTTCAAAAGTAGTTTTCTGATAGTGTTTTCGTGAATTCTTGTCCACTGTTCCCTGTTCCCTGTTCCCTGTTCCCAACTTCTGAAACAAGTGTAGTTGAAAGTTTTCCGGAAAACCTTTCAGGTTAAACTTGCTAAGGTTCAACCCATTAATCTGTAATCCCAAGTAAGCAATTAGAAGTAATCCCGTCAGCTGAAAGCTATACACCAGTAACAGCTAATTCCTCACAAATCCTATTCCAGGCAGCGACTGGGTCGTCAGCAGCGGTAATTGGTCGCCCTATGACTAGGTAATCTGCACCGGCTTGTAGAGCAGCTACTGGGGTCATTGTCCTTCGTTGATCACCTTGTTCGTACCATTGGGGGCGTACTCCTGGACAAACCAGGAGAAAATCATCACCACACACCTGTCTTAGCTGTGATACTTCCATGGGGGAGCACACTGCCCCATTCAAACCTGACTCTTGAGCGAGTAGTGCCATTTGTAAGACAAATTCAGGCAACTCGATCGGAATTTTCAGGTCAAAGGCCAAATCCCGGGAATTGAGACTGGTGAGTAGAGTAATACCAATTAACTTTGGGGGGGGACATCCCGCTGTCAAAGCTCCCTCAACTGCCGCTTCAGCCGCTCGTTTAAGAGCATTGCGACCAGCAACGGCATGAATGGTGATTAAGTCCACACCATAGGCGGCTGCAACCCTTGTTGCTCCAGCTACCGTATTGGGGATATCGTGAAATTTAAGATCCAGAAATATCCGCTTTTGCCGATGTTTGAGAGCATGAATAATCTCATGACCATTGCTCACAAACAGTTCCAGCCCTACTTTCCAAAAGCTAACCTCAGGCAACTGTTCCACTAATGCGATCGCATCTTCTTTGCTCGGCACATCCAAAGGAACAATAATCCGATCTTCAACTTTCAACCTCCTAACCTCCTAACCTCCTAACCTTCTAACCTACTAACCTACTAACCTACTAACCTTCTAACCTCCTAACCTCCTAACCTTCTAACCTTCATTGATACCTTCAACTAACTAAACGGGCAAACTTCTTTTTCCCCACCTGCAAAACCTTTCCCAGCAATTGATCAGGGGAATCAAAGGTCTGGTCAACCGCTGAAATGCGATCGCCATCCAACTTAACACCTCCCCCTTGAATCTGTCGCCTTCCTTCGCCACTACTTTGGCACAAACCCGACTCTTTAAGGATATAGAACAACTTAGCGGGAAACTCCACAGAAGACAATGAAAACTCTGGCACAGAATCCCCCGTACCAGTAGTGCTACCCTTTACTAAGTTTAGTGCTGCCTGCTGAGCTTCTTTTGCCGCTGCTTCACCGTGATATTGGGTCACAATAGTCAGAGCCAATTGCTTTTGCTGCTCCCGTGGCTGTGCTGGAAGCTGATCCAATGGCACATTAGTCAACAGCTCAAAATATTGCTTCAATAGATGATCTGGTGTCCCCTCCAGCTTCGAGTACATGGTCAGGGGATCATCTGACAAGCCAACATAATTCCCCAAAGACTTGGACATTTTCTGTATCCCATCCGTCCCAATCAAAATTGGCAGCAGTAAGCCGAACTGGGGAGATTGCCCAAAATGCCGTTGTAAATCCCGTCCCAAGGCAATATTAAACTTTTGGTCAGTTCCCCCTAACTCCACATCAGCCTTGACTGCCACAGAATCATAGCCCTGCATCAATGGGTAGAGAAACTCATGGAGGAAAATAGGATTTTGTTTTTGATAGCGTTCAGCAAACCCTTCCTTAGCCAGCATTTGCCCTACGGTCATAGTGGCTAACAACTCAATAATCTCAGACAAATCCAACTGGTTAAGCCACTCAGAGTTATAGCGAATTTCTAGCCGTCCTGGGGTATCAAAATCTAGAATAGGGCGCACCTGTGACAGATAAGTTTCAGCATTTTCCTTGACCTGAGCTGGTGTCAACTGGCGACGCACCTCAGACTTGCCAGTAGGGTCACCGATTCTAGCAGTAAAGTCACCAATAATTAAGACAGCGGTATGACCAGCATCTTGGAATGCCCGTAGCTTTCTGACTGGGATACTATGACCTACGTGGAGATCGGCACCGGTTGGGTCTATACCTAACTTGACCCGTAAGGGACGCTCAGCTTGCTTGAGCCGAATAGCTAGATTTTCACTCGGGTCCTGAGAATCCGGTTGTAGGGGAAAAATTTCACTGGTACCTCTGTCTAGCCAAGCTAGCTCATTAGAAAGGGGAATTTCAAAATTTGACATTGGTTGGGACTATGGTTGGGAATTCACTATGTTAGTACATATGGTTTAAATTTATTCTAAGGATCCGCAGCCAGACCGACACTTGCCATGGGCCATGTCTAAATGCCGCTAACTATTATACAAAACGCTGTTGAGAACCGTTACGAGATGCCGGTTAAGCCCACTCTTCTTGATGCAGTCGCTGGTAACATAGCGATTAAATGCCCCATTTAGCCTCTGTAGAGTTCAATCGGTGGATGCATCTACCACAGGGACTGCATCAAGACTGGAAATGACGGTCTTAGAATACAAAATGGAATTGGGTAGAATTAGCTTTAATTCAAAAATTATTTATCGCTACAGTAGTTGAAGCTGAAGTTGAAGCTTACTTATAGGGCTTGACACTTATCCATAACCTCCTGGCATTATTAAGAAATTCGATGCTCAAGACTTGTAAGTAATCCTGCTCTGCCCACCAATCCTTGGAATTGTCTTATAGAAAGATACTTAGAGAAAGTAAAAAAAACACACCTTGCACAGCCCCTAGCTTACATGTCTGTTCTTTAGTAAGGAAATGAAATCACCGTGTCATCTAGCACTATTCCACAACCACAAGATCGGAAAAATCGGAAAAAAAAGCCTTCACAAGTATTGCAGTTTGTGCAAGGGGTGGCTCAGGTAACTGGGGGGACTATCCTCGGGGTTACCATGTTAGCTAGCTCGATTGTAGCTGGTGGACTTGTGGGCTTAGCGACTAGCTTCCGTAACCTGCCAGATGTGCGGATGCTCCGGAACTACACACCGACAGAAACAACTTACATTTACGATGTCAAGGGTAGACCCCTAGTTAGCCTTCATGGGGAAGCGAATCGAGAAGTGGTTGAATTTGGCCAAATCAACCCTGAACTCAAGCGTGCTGTACTAGCTATAGAAGACAGTCGCTTCTTTATGCACTATGGGGTTAACCCCAATAGCGTCGGTCGTGCTTTCTTAGCTAACTGGAGGCAGGGGACAGTAGTAGAGGGGGGTTCTACGATCACCATGCAGTTGGTGAAAAACCTGTTTCTGACTCGGCAACGCACCTTTAGCCGCAAAATTACTGAAGCTGTACTCGCTATCCGAGTTGAGCAAATCTTCTCTAAAGACGAGATTATGGAATTGTACCTCAATCAAATTTATTGGGGTCACAATAACTATGGCATTGAAACAGCTGCCCGCAGCTACTTTGTTAAGCCAGCCTCTGAGCTATCCTTAGCCGAGTCAGCGATGTTGGCAGGGCTAATCCAGTCCCCAGAAGAATACAGTCCCTTCAGCAACTACTCTAAAGCTAAAGAGCGACAAGCCGTGGTCTTAAGGCGGATGCGGGATTTGGGATGGATTACAGCAGCCCAAGAAAAACAAGCTAAGGAACAGCCCCTGTTAATTGGCAAAAGTACTTCCTGGACAACCAGTAAATTGCCTTTCGTCACAGAAGCTGCTGTGGTGGAGTTAAAAGAGCGATTTGGTCAGGAGGCGGTCACCAAGGGCGGAATGCGAGTTCAGACCACGGTTGACTACGACTTCCAAAAGATGGCAGAAAAGACCGTTAATCGTGCTCATTACACCCTGCGTCGCCGTGGACTTTACGATAATCAGGTGGCATTAGCCGCCGTTGACCCCCGTACCCATTTTGTGAAAGCGATAGTTGGGGGGTACAGCTATGAAAAGAGCAAGTTCAACCGTGCTACTCAAGCTCGACGTCAGCCAGGGTCATCCTTTAAGCCATTTGTTTACTATACTGCCTTTTCCACAGGTAAATATTCTCCCCATTCCACTGTTTACGATACCCCCGTCCGCTATCGAGATGGTAGAGGCTATTACAGACCCAAAAACTATGGTGGTGGCTACTCTGGTGCCATGAGCATTCGCACCGCAATTGTTCAATCGAGCAATGTGCCAGCGGTGAAGATTGGCAGGAGAGTGGGACTGGATAAAGTCGTTGATGTGGTTAAGACCCTTGGGATTAAGAGTCCCATGCAACCAGTGCTATCGTTACCCCTAGGGTCAGTTGGGGTAACACCATTGGAAATGGCAGGAGCCTATGCTACCTTTGCCAATAATGGCTGGCACTCTGACACTACATTAATTGTCCGAGTGACCGATAGTAAAGGCAATGTGCTGCTAGATAATACCCCTAAGCCTAAGCTGGTGCTAGATCAATGGGCGGTTGCTTCCCTTAACCATACCCTAACCGGTGTCATTAACGGAGGTACCGGAAAATCTGCCCACATCGGGCGTCAGGCGGCAGGTAAAACGGGAACAACCTCTTCAGAGCGAGATGTATGGTTTGTGGGATATGTACCCCAGATGGCTACCGCAGTTTGGATTGGTCGAGACAACAACCGACCCCTTGGACGAGGGGTAACAGGTGGTGGCTATGCCGCACCGATCTGGCGGAGTTTTATGATTCAGGCTTTGCGGAGGGAGCCAGCGAGATACTTCCCTCGACCCTCAAAATTTAAGCGTCCTCGATCTAAATAAATTCTAGATAAATTACGGATATCAGCCGTCATGATTGGCGGCTCCCTACTGACGCACTATAGGCATTCAGCCGAAGACCCTCAGTTATCAGCTGTCTTGGGGGATGTCGATGTATCCCCACCTCCACCAAAGGCTAACCTACTACGATTGCTTCTCTACGTCTGACTTCATCCGCTCCAATGTCATGTTCATCTGGTCAAACATCTGCTGAGGGGTGATCCCAAACTGACCTAACTGAGTATTGAGCTGCTCTATGGTCATCTGAGCCATGAAGTCATCAGATAATTCGAAGCGCTTCATAAAAATGCGATAGCGCTCCATCATCTGTTCCATCTGATCGATGAAAATCTTTTTGCCTTCACGGTCAAACTTGCCATAGTCGTTGCCCAATTTAATCAGGTCTTGGTAATCTTCAAACAGCTGTTTTGCCTCTTTTTGGACAATTTCCGAATCAAAAAAACCCATTGCTCTTACCTGTCAACCGGTTTGGTTGTAATCAATCGCCGCTTCTAGTCACATTTTAATGTAGCGTTAAACCTGGACAAAATTCGGTTTTCCGTATTAGTCCGTTGTTCGCGTAGCGTGGCCAATAGGCCAAGGTTTAAGGTTAGACCGTTGAAGGTTAGTCCGTTGAAGGTTAGACCGTTGAAGGTTAAAGCCTTAACAACTCAAAGCCAGATGTATAACTGGCAAGCTGTAACCTGTAACCGGCAACTGGCAAGCTGTAACCTATAACCTGTAACCTGTGAACCTTGGCCAAAAGGCCACGCGATCGCTGAAAGCGGGACTTCGTCCATCGCGTTCAACCTTCAACCTGCCAACTTTCAACCTGCCAACTTTCAACTTTCAACCTGCCAACTTTCAACTTTCAACCTGCCAACCTTCAACCTGCCAACCTTCAACCTGCCAACCTTCAACCTTCAACCTTCAACCTATAACCTATAATCTGTAACCTCTAACTTCCCAGTCCGAGATAAGTAATTATTATAGGAACATAGGATTGACAGTTTTTGGATCTCCACCAAGCTATTCAACGCGGGTCAAAGCAAGTATGTTGAGCAAGCCAAAAAGCCGCAAAGTCGCTTCCCTACTGGCATTGAGTGGGGTAGTGATCCCCGTTTGTGGATTACACAAATTTTATCTCGGACAACCCTTTTGGGGAGTAATGTACTTACTCCTGTGTTGGACACCTATTCCTCGAATTGCCAGTGCTATAGAGGGGGTGTGGTATTTACTACAAAGTCAAGATCAGTTTGACCTCAATTTTAACCTCGGTATTGAGTCTACAGTATCTTCCTCAGAGAATTCCGAAGCTGGTATTGACCCAGCCAAGGTAGGGGAAATTGCCGATGCCCTAAGACAGCTAGACAGCCTACGTCAGGAGGGACTAGTGTCTGAGTATGAATTTGAACAAAAACGTCGTCAATTACTTGACCTAATTGCTTGAGTTTCATGGCAATTTTTGATTGGCTATCACCCAAGACTCGACAAACCCCGAATCAGCAATCAATTCAGCAGAGGCTAAAGCGTGACCCCTACTATCGGCTACAATCTACAGAAGAAATTGCTGTAGCTGCTAAATTGGGGCTCACCATTGATGTCAATCAAGCTGGTGTGGATGATTGGCTGAGATTGCCAGGGATATCTATCCATCAGGCGCGGACGCTTTTTGAACTGACCAGCAGTGGTGTGCAATTTTGCTGCTTAGAAGATTTGGCAGCTGCCCTAGGTTGGTCCGTACAACGTCTGACACCGTTGCAACCAATTTTGAGGTTTTGTTACTACGATCCTGAGAGTTTAGTTACCCCTGAGCTAGTCAACCCTAACACCGCATCTCTAGAACAGTTGACGAAAATTCCAGCAGTGGACTTGTTTTTAGCTAGAGCGATCCTGCAAAATCGCTTTGATGGTGGCCCATACCGTAATTTAGCTGACCTTCAACGACGCCTTGAGCTTAATCCTCAGCTGACATCTGAGTTAATGTACTATTTAATCTTTTGAAATTAATAGTTTGGTAAGCATTCAGCCGTCAGCTATCAGCTATCAGCTAATGCGCTACTGTTCGCGCAGCACCTCAAGTAGCGCAATCGGTGCTAAAGGTCTGTGGCCACGCTATGGGAACAGTTTATGCCCATAGCGTACGTTACTAATGGTGCTTTTGAATAAAAAAGCTGACGGCTGACGGCTGTTCGCGTAGCGTGGCCAAAGGCCTTTAGCTGAATGCTTACATAGTTTGAGCTTACTAGTTTGAGTCCTATCCAGTTGATTACTTATCATTCTTGGTTGAGAGTCAATTAAAACTAGAAACTAGAAACTAGAAACTAGAAACTGGAAACTTGTCAGTGGCGAAGTCAGAACTGACAACTGATAGCTGATAGCTGATAGCTGATAGCTGATAGCTGATAGCTGATAGCTGATAGCTGATAGCTGATAGCTGATAGCTGATAGCTGATAGCTGATAGCTGATAGCTGATAGCTGATAGCTGATAGC
>NZ_JAAHHM010000110.1:0-22083 GCF_010692445.1 Moorena sp. SIO3E8
TAATACCATAAAGTTCCTGAGTCAGGCTGTGTCCTTAGCAGTCAGGCAGCGTTCTCACGAATTGTCTCTGATTCCGCTTTTGAAGTGAGTGGGGTGACTTTGTCAATCTCTACACCTGAATGCTTACATTTACTTTAAAAATTAGCTCTGATTGTAAACTTATCTAAATTAGTAGGAAAAACTACAGACCAAAGTGATGTAATAGTATATAAAACCGGAAATATGCTGTGTGAATTTCAATAAGCGCCCTCCGTTCTCAATGGGAGCATGTCACTTATGCAGAACATTTGTACTAAATATGGGTAATAGGTAATGGGTAATAGGCATTCGTCACAAGTTAAGGTTGTGTATCATTTGTCAATGACTTAGTTACAAAATGTTACTGGTTGTCAAAGTGCTTGCTAATTCAGGCTTTTGAGATTTTCCTGGTTTTGGCGATCGTGTTTCTTGGCAAGGCGATCGCCAGATACCCACTCCCCAAAGACAAGTCATTCAATCATCTGCAATCATTGGGTGTAAATCGTCAATGCCAATCACAAGCAGGTTCGACCCGTGGCGAATTTAATAATTAGATGGGGAAAGCGCACCTAAATAGATTGAAGGTAAGGTAAAGATTAATTAACAATACCTTGACAAAATTCATTCTGCCTTAACTTGTGATGAATGGGTAATAGGTAATAGGGGGAGCATGTCACTTATGCCGAATATTTGTACATTATCTATAGCCCCCTCATGGGTTTTAGCTTGCGCTAATGGTACATAGTACAAATGTTTTGCAACGCAAGACCTGCTCCCGTTCTCAATAATTCCGAGTTTAAGGCGGTTTGCATAACTATCAGGTACACAGGATTGTGTTCCCTCTTGCCTGTTCCCTCTTGCCTGTTCCCTGTTCCCAGATCCGCTGTTCCCTGTTCCCTAAAATCCAGAAATTTGTACCTAACTGAATTGCAAACCGCTGTAAGCTTTCAATGTCGTAGAGTGAATCAAGCATCGACCACGAAAAAGTCTTGACTATGGCACTTCATATAAGGTATTTTTTGGTCAATCAGGTACTGGTACACTTCAAACTTGAATTGGCTACAGGTTAATTGATCACAAAGGGAGCAGGTCTTGCGTTGCAAAACAGATGAAATATGTGCTATCTGAGCAAGCTAAAACCCATGAGGGGGCTATAGATAATGTACAAATGCTCTGCATAAGTGAGATGCTCCCATCAGGAAACCATGAGGTCTGTAGTTGTTATCCACAAAAAGAAGAAACTCCATGACTCATTTCGGTCTTATCTGTCCATCAGCAGCTGGGCATCTTAACACGATAATACCCTTAGGGCAAGAGTTAAAGCGACGTGGTCACCGCGTTACATTGGTAGGAGTCCCCATCACTAAAACAGGTTTTCAAACACAAGCAAAAACTTTGTCTGAAGGTTTAGAGTTTCAAGCAGTTTGGCAATCTGACCCTGCTCAATCATCTCCAGAGTATAGTTCTCAAAATGTAACCCAGAACTTTGAATTCTTGGAATTCTTGGCTCTACTTTCTAAACGGAAGGACATTGAGTCGCTGCGTAGCAAGATTGGCTGGGTACCCGGTCAGAGCGTAGTTTATCAACAGAGGTATCTCAGCCATGCTCCATCAGCTGTTAAGTCGGCAGGCATAGAAGCATTGCTCATTGATTCAAGAGCTTCAGCAGGAGCAACGATTGCTCAGCATCTTGATATTCCTTTTGTTAGCATATTTTGCTCAGTAATATCACATTCTGAAGCTACTATTCCTCCTTTTGGGACAACTTGGCCTTACAACCCTTCGTGGTGGGGGGGTCTTCGTAATCGAATCGGTTATACGTTTCTTAGTAAAAGAGATATTTCTGTCCTAAAAGTGATCAATTATTATCGGCAAACGTGGGGGTTGCCTCGACTTTCAAGTTTTGATGATGACTATTCTCCATTAGCTCAGATCACCCACCAAATTCCTGAACTATAATTTCCTAGGCAAAGCCTACCAAGACATTTTAATTTTACTGGGCCATACCATTATTCAGGAAACCGAAATCCTATATCTTTCCCCTAGGAAAAGCTAACTAATCAGCCTCTGATTTATGCTTCTTTAGGAAGCTTGTTAGGAGGTCTTCAGTGGGTTATAGAGGTGATGGCTTCAGCCTGTAAAGATCTCGATGTTCAGTTAGTTATCTCACGTGGTGGAATAAGTAACTGTGATTTTCCGGTGGCTCTCCCTAAAAATACATTGCTTGTCAATAATGCTCCCCAATTAGAGTTACTGCAAAAAGCAACTCTGACAATTACCCACGGCGGAATCAATACTGTTTTGGAGAGTTTATACAATGGATTACCCATGGTAGCGATTCCATTATTTGGCGATCAGCATGGCATGGCGGCTAGAGTTGTCTGGGCTGGTTGTGGGGAACTTCTACATTTAAGTAGACTGACGGTGAAAAGTTTTCACAAGACCCTTAAGAAAGTTTTAATGGAGGGATCTTATAGGAAGAGTGCTTTAGAGTTACAAGCAGCGATTAAGAAATCAGGAGGTGTTCAAAAAGCTGTTGATATTATTGAGGAGGCTATATCAACGAGAAAACCAGTATTATCCTGTTAAGTTTAGTAGAATGGACAGGGGTCAGTTGTAATGAGGTATAGAATTAAGTCATCTAAGCCTTGTGAATTGAGTCGCCTGAATGCTTCTACAGTTACGTTCATAGGAAGAAGGATTTGATCATGCAAACCGTTGGGTATTCTGAGCAACATAGCACTAGCCAAGCCAACTTTAATGAAGTTGAGCAGAAAGTTGCTTTTTTCGAGAAAGAAGGCTTTGTTGGTCCATTTACGCTGGGTCATACTCCTAGTCTACTCGCTCTACGTGATGGGATGAGCCAAGCCATAGGAGAATCTCAAGATCAAGATCAAGAACCTTCATCGCCTCCGAGCCAAAGCAATGCTAATGTTATGGATCGCAGGATTGCTCATACTACGTCTAGGTTAGTGTACGACCTCGCCACAGAACCTCGGATCTTAGATGATGTTGCAGATTTTATGGGGCCAAACCTCCTATTTTGGATGGCAGAAACTATTTCTAGAGAGCCTGGTCATGATGGTCATATCGTCGAAACGACCGGTCAAATTTGGCATATCGATATAATTAACGGTTGGATCAAAGGCGTTCATGTCTCGATCGCAGTGACCGAGATGACTATGAAAACGGGTTGTCTGCTGGTTATCCCTGGAACCCACAAGTACGATGCAGACCTTACTGCACTGGAGCAGGCAGGAGAGTGTGATCTCACTGATGCTGACAGTATGCTTAGGCTGGCTGATCGTATGCATCCAGAAAACGCACCTCATAAAATTGAAGCCATAGAGATGAAAGCAGGTCAGTACTGCTTTACCAGAGGTGGAATTTGGCATGGTGTCAGTCGAAACAATGACTCTCGAACTCGCTTCGGTCTGGTTGCTCGTTTTGCAAGACCTGATATTGAGGTCAGAGGTTTTGCCGGAAACCCTATTCCTTGCATCGTAGTACGTGGTGAAGATTCCCACCAACTAAATCTTCTGACAGATCCACCGAAAAACTCCTAGAAAACGGGCGTTGCGTGAGTCTTGGAATGATTTTAAGAGTGTAATGGTGCGCTTTCGGGATCTAATTTATTAAATTCGCCACGGGTCGCACCTGTGGAATCGGCATCTTGCGTGGAACTGGCATCTTACGTGGAACTGGCATCTTGCCAGTTTCATGCTTATTTTAGGGCAGGCAGGATGCCCACCCCACTCCTATTCATTCCCTAAACCTGTGGAATGGGCATCTTGCGTGGAACTGGCATCTTGCCAGTTTCATGCTTATTTTAGGGCAGGCAGGATGCCCACCCCACTCCTATTCATTCCCTAATTCAGCAACGCCAAAGCATGAGCGTTTGGGGGAATTAAAACTATTACCATCCTGCAACGCTTATTGTCGTAGGGTGTGCCATTGCTCGGGGTGACACACATTTGAATCTTGAGGGATACACTAAATTGATTCAACCTCTATGCTATTTAATTCTTACGGATTTATCTTCATCTTTTTGCCATGGGTATTGCTCGTATTCTCATTAGCTATACATTGGCAGAAGTGGTCACTAGCAGTGGGTTGCCTAATTAGTGCATCGCTTTTCTTCTATGGCTATTGGAATTATCGATACCTCATTTTGATCATTTCCTCAATTATTGGAAATTATTTGGTGATGTATTTAATTACTTTTCTAAGAAAAGCAAATGAAAAGGAGTACATCATCAAAACTATTTTTATAATTGGGATATGTGCTAACCTACTAGGGATTAGTTACTATAAGTATCAAGGTTTCTTTATAGAAAATATAAGTACAATTTTTGACCTAAACCTTGAGATACCAAAACTTGTACTTCCATTGGCAATATCGTTTTTTACATTTCAGCAGATTGCCTATTTGGTTGATGTCTATAAGGGCAGAATATCGGGTAACCATAGCTTTTGGAAATATTGCCTGTTTGTTACGTTTTTTACTCAGCTTATTGCAGGACCTATTGTTCGTTATCAGGCACTTATGCCACAGTTTTCCTTCCAGGAAAATCCTCGCCTTAATTCAGAGTCACTTGCCCTTGGCATCAGTATTTTTTCAGTTGGCTTATTCAAGAAATTTTTAGCTGATGCGATCGCAATTCATGGTGACCCAGTTTTTATGGCTGCATATAATGGTGAAGTTCTAAGCTTTTTCGAGGCGTGGTATGGAGCTTTAGCTTACACAATGCAATTGTATTTTGATTTTTCAGGCTATTCCGATATGGCAATCGGTATCGGAAATATGTTCGGGATTCGATTACCATTAAACTTTTTTTCTCCATATAAAGCAGCCAGCATTATTGATTTTTTGCGACGCTGGCATATGACATTTCTTTGATGAAGCTCATGTCACGGCCGATAGTGCCAAACTATATACTACAGATTTTATTGATTTTTTTGAGAGAAACATTTTACCAAGTTTAAACGTGGCTAAAGTCGATGTAGTCAACAATGAACAATCTTAACCATCTTATGCTGACTGTTTTTTACCAGACTCTATCCCTCGATTATGATAGTCTAATTCACCCTTCCACGACTACATTATTGGCGATAAGTCTTACAATTGTTTGTTCTTGGGGTATCGTACGCTACTTGTGGAGACAGCCTTCAAAGGAAACAGTAGATTTTAAAGGGACGGATTCTTCATCTGCTAGCAACTCAATTCAACCAAAGTTAGTTTTTAAACTTCTTCAATCGATAACAGGCTTTACCCAACTTTTCTCCTTTGATCATTGGGTGCCTAGATCTCAGAAGCTTCGGGAAACGCCCCTTCAACTCAAAGATCGCTCACCTTGGCAAGGGTATGAACTGTCCCAGGAAGATAAGAAAATTAATCCAGGAAATTGGATCTTATTGGTAAAAGAATTTGCTATTCGTTTTCGCTTGTTCTTCAAATATGTCTGGAATTACTGGTCCCCTTATGTCGCCATTGCCACCGCTAGTGCTGTCTGCATGATGGGTATGCCTGCTTACCAACTAGTTGCAGCCAATAAGCTAGGCACTGCTATTGATCAAGGAGCCCCTGTTCTTGTCCGTTCAGCAATCCAACTAGCTATCCTATTACCGATAGCCTTTGGCTTATACCTCTTAGGCAGTCGTTTGTCTGCTCGACTTTCTAGCCGTATTGCCAATGACATCCGATATGACTTATTTGTGAAACTGCAAACCCTTTCACACAACTTCCACAAACAGGCTCGACTCGGAAATTTGTTAACCCACTTTTCTGTAGATATTTATAAGATAGAGCCTATTTTAGGCCAGGAAATGATCCGCAGCGTTGGCGAAATAATCATGTTCCTAGTCAACTTAGGGATGATGATTCGCATTAGTAGCACTTTAACCATACTTGGCACTTTGCCTATGGTTGTAATGCTACCAATAACGCTGTATTTGATGATTAATATGACTAGGCGAGGTCTGAATGCAATTAACCAGAATGCATTAATGGTGGATGCGGTACAGGAGGGAATTCGTGCCCAACCGATGATCTCAGGATATGGCTTGCAAGCTTTATTTACAGGTTATTTCAGTGATGAGTTGAGAAAACTTGAGGACAAGAAAACTGAAGCTGTATTCAGCTTTCTTCTCTTTAAATATGCAGTAACATTCTCCGCTTACTTGCTTGATGCTTGGGTCATGGGAATTGGAGGAGTTTACGTTCTCTCTCACAAAATTACCATTGGAGCCTGGATCACTTTCTTTACCATTTCTCATGGTATGTACGAACTCTTAGGTCAATTGGTTAATCAGCGGATTGGTCGCTGGTTTGAAGCCAGCATAGGAATGCAACGAATTGATGAGGTACTCCAGCAACAGATTGAAATTATCGATGCTGTTGATGCTCATGCTTTGACTTCGTTTGAGAAGACAATTTGCTTTGAGCATGTGTCTTTTAGCTATAACAATGCACAGCGTCAATTGCACGACATTGATTTGTCTATAAAAGCTGGTCAATTTGTTGCATTTGTTGGTTCGAGTGGTGCTGGTAAGAGTACTGTGTTTAACCTGCTCATGCGTTTCTACAATGTCAGTGAGGGTCGGATAACTATTGATGGCAATGACTTACATAGCCTGACGCAGAAATCCCTGCGATCGCAAACCGGTATTGTATTGCAAGAAACGTTTCTGTTCAACACCACTATTATGAATAACATCCGCATCGCCCAGCCTGAGGCTACAGATGAAGATGTTTTTGCGGCTGCTCAAGCTGCCGAAATCCATGACTTTATCTTGAGTCTACCAGAGGGTTACCAAACCATAGTTGGCGAAGGAGGAGGACAGTTGTCTGGGGGGCAACGTCAGCGGATTGCGATCGCCCAGGCATTGCTTCATAGTCCGCCCATCCTGTTATTCGATGAACCCACCAGTAGTCTCTCGGCTGAGATGGCACATGCCATTAATCAAACCATTGCCTCCCTGGCAGGTAAACATACTGTGATTATGATTACTCATCAACTACAAGCAGCAATTCAGGCAGATTGTATCTTTGTTTTGGATCAAGGCCGATTGGTTGAGCAAGGAATTCACGAAGATCTATTAGCCCGTAACGGACACTATCGCTATCTCTGGAATATTCAACAGAGTCCTGAAAGGGGCGAGATAGAAACCAGCAGGAGCGATATAATTCTTTCAAATCTTGAAAAACAACTGTCCGCTGAAAGCTGAGCGCGATGCTAATATCATGTCAATAAGCTAATATTCTCGGCTCTTCCGTAGTTGACATATAGCTATGATCGGTCTATGTACGCGCGTTGTGCCCAATACGCAACGGTGGGCAGATACAGAACAGAAGTATGACCCCCCGGAGACGAAACCTTAGAGAGTGGAGCCTTATTACAAAGACTTGAAACTTTGACGCATAACCTATCGACCATAAAGGCTCCACTCTCTTACGGTAACTTCAAACCAGGCAATGTTGTTGATTTTGCAGAAGCGGCCTAAATAAGCTGGGGTGGAGTCCTTTTATCCCCATGATTTTCCCCGTTTTGTAGTGATTTGCTTTATGCGGGGATTGATTTTGATTGCGATTATACCTTTTAAGATAAGCTTTTAATGCTTTTAGGTAGAGTTCACTACGTGACAAGCCCATCTGTTGAGCAAGGGCTTCTGCTTCTTCAAAAACTGAGTCTGGAAGTGAAATTGCTGTTTTCATAGTGATCTTAGGAATAAGCCCTACTCTTTAAGTATACCTTGGTTATACCAAGAAGGATACACATCTTGTTTAATGAAATCTTTACTGGTTTGTCCTTCTTCCTTATGATTTCGATTGTGGTATTGGTCAGTTATTCCATTAAAAAATTAACAGATACTTTAGCAGGGCTATTTCATTATCTTTTCGGGGGGTGAATCGTTGCTGCAACGCCGAATTTTGAATTGATAATTTTGGATGGTCGCGAAGGGATTGACCCATTCAGCTAGTAGCCGGAAAACTCCCACCAATAAAGTGGATATCACTAAAGGTTTCAATCCACAAACGAGCACCACAATCCAGTGGATTATCCGGCTGATAAACAATCTTACACGGACCGAGGATTTCCACTTCATTGCCGTAGAGATTAGTACCCTTTCGTTTTACTGAAATCACTGGCTTCCGGTCTTGAGGGCTTTTCTTCATATTCGAGCCAATGTGATTGCGATTGACATTAATCTTCGCTAAAGCGGGAGGACGACTAGTGCGCCATTTGCCCTTGGGTCCACGATTACCTTTAGTAATTTGTGGCAAATCGTTGAACAGAGGAATAATCCAGAATTTACCGCTTTTATAGGCACCCCGCACCCGACCGTTCTCTAGGAGTTGGCGCAATCGTCGAGAAGAAATTCCTAATAGAGATGCTGCTTCAGTAGTTCCAACGCACTTGTTCATCAGTGGACTCTCCTTTAACTATTCCGATAATACTAGTTTAATGCAAAAAATAAAAATTGGCAATTTTTGGGAATCGGGAATCGGGAATCGGGAAGAAACGGAAGAGTTTAGGTGTAACCATTCAGCAGTCAGCAGTCAGCCGTCAGCCGTCAGCGCTGAGAGCTCAGAGCTGAGAGCTGATAGCTAGAGCTGATAGCTGATAGCTGAATGCTTACGTTTAGGTGTGGTAGGAAAATGCGCTTGCTTAGCGTGACCTACGGTCAATCGCGTAGCTTGCCCTTTTGGCCAAGGTCAATCCTATAGCAGCAAGGACTATGGCATATAGTTACGGACGGTCGATGCGATCGCAGTAGTCCAAATTGTTGCTTTACTGGGTGTGGGGTCTGGGGGTATGGGAAAAATAGAGGAGGTCAAGCACGTTGGTAGGAACGGTTGAATCAGATTGGTTAGGCAAAGTAACCGATCTTGGCTAATAAGCTTGGTAGTCTAACTTTTACACAATATCTGAAAAGAATACTTTATTAGTACAAAAGGTACCCTTAGGGGTACTGCAAAGTCTATGTTAAATAAGACATAAAGGAGGAAAGGCATTGCCTTTAAGGGATCAGATCCTTCTCAATCACTTTAAGAATAGCTAGATTCTTTAGACATATAAGTACTACGGTCATCAGATGCCAAATTACAAACAAGATCAAAAGCAAGATCAGAACCAACCAAAGCCACCAAAGCCACCTAGATCTTTAGTTAAGAATTTTTTATGGGTGGGAATCGGTATTGCAACACTTTTCATTACTGGTAAGGCAGCCATTTTTGGCTATCAGCAATGGCTATCTCATCATGAAGAACGAGTATTTCTGGAAACTATGGAAGACCTGATTATAAATAAAGACTTTGTCGAGTGTATGAACAAAGCTCTAGAAATTCCTGAAAGTTCTCACAACCATTATAATGCGCAATTTTTTTTTAATCAGTGTGCTCAAGGACAGTTGGACCAAGCCAATAAAGTGGTAAAAGCACAGGAGTTTAAACCAGTTGATGAAAATTATAAATTAGCCATTAACTTGGCCAAACAAATTCCTTCATCAACCTCTGTATATAATCAAGCTCAAGATGCGATCCTTAAGTGGAATGAAAATTTAAAAGAATTACTTGGAGTAGAAGGCTTTCCTGACGGTAACTATTTTTACCATCATGAGAAAGAATATAATAGATATATTATTATGGAAAAGCAAGGCAATACTATCTTAGGTGAACAATATTATTTTCAAAGTGATGCGGTCGCTTGTTTTAGAGGAGTTATACGGTGTAATATACTTGAAGAAGTAAGTCAAATTTCTGGTGGTATTGATGTTATACCACAGATCGAAAGTGTTGATCCAATAGATTTATCTAAGTGGTATCGAATAAGTTGGGATAAAGCGTCTAAGTCTAGCAATGAGGCTCTACAATATGCCTATAATAATAGGCATATGACTCTAGAATATTGTCGAAAAGAATTCGTCAAGCAAAGCCCTTGACAGACTTAGCAAATGGTTGAACAGAGGAATAATCCAGAATTTTCCGCTTTTATAGGCACCCCGGAGGCGATTTTTCGCTGTAATGCCAAACACAGCAAACAGGGAATAGATAAAAGGGCTGATATCTACATATTGGATATGCTCACCAGCTTTTTTACTTAAACCTAATCCCTCTTGCTGTACTAGCCGTTTAGCTAACAGTAAATAATTACCACCACGCTTTCACTTCGCACACAGAGTAAGCGACTATTCCATATTTGGAAGATCTGGCTTAATGCATACACTACAAGGATCTAGTGTGTCGTTTCCATTATTACCGCTACCAATAGTATCTTCATCAGTTAGGCAGCTGATATTCTTGCTCGAATGAAGACTACCATTGTAGTAATAATTTAGAAAACAGGAATCACCTTCTTGTTCTATAACAAAGCAATCTATATTATCACCACATGGGTCTTCCTGTGTATTGATTTCATCGGCGAGTGTTTTTACAGGTGCTAACCCGAACATTGAAAAGGCTAAAGAACTGCTCAACAAAATAGTCGAAAAATTTTTAAGCATAATACTAAGAACTTGAAATCGTTAGTCGCACACTTTAATCAGACATGATTTGTAATTGATTGTTCCCGCGCGACTAAAAAAAAATGGGGGAAGAAACTTATCTCCTCCAGAACTTACCCATAAAATCTACTTGTACGGTTAATTAAACCGCTGTATACGCTATCTATAGCGTATACAGCGGTTTACAATGTCTTGATGCAGTCGCTCATGGGGGAAACCACGGCAGTCGCTCATGGGGGAAACCCCCAAGACCGCGCTGCATCGCTTGCTGTTAGGTACTTTCGTTCTGGGTTTTTAGGGAGCAGGGACTAAGGCCGTGGGACAAGCTACGGGAACGGAGCAGGGAAGAGAGAAGACAATCGTGTGACCTAATCATTATGGCTCTTCCCTACTCTTAGTAGGGAAATCTAAAGTTGTAAGGAATGGCCTTTAAGGAATCAGATCCTTTTCAATCACTTGAGGAGTGGTTAGAATCTGTAGACATATAAATACTATAGTCATCAAATGCAAAATTACAAACAAGATCAGAAGCTAGTAAACCCGCAGAATCCACCTAGATCTTTAGTTAAGAATTTTTTATGGCTGGGAATCGGTATTGCAACACTTTTCATTACTGGTGAGGGAGTCATTTTTGGCTATCAGCAATGGCTATCTCATCAAGAGCAAACATTTGTGGAAACTATGGAAGACCTGATCATCAATCAAGACTTTGTCGAGTGTATGAACAAAGCTCTAGAAATTCCTGAAACTTCTCACCAATCGTATAATGCACGAGCTTTTCTAAATCAGTGTGCTCAAGGACAGTTGGCTCAAGCAGAGAAAGTGGTAAAAACTCAGGAGTTGAAACCAGTTGATGAAAATTATAAATTAGCCATTAACTTGGCAAAAAAAATTCCTTCATCAACGTCTGTCCATAATAAAGCTCAAGATGGGATCCTTAAGTGGGAAAAAAAGTGGAGACAATTAGTTGGAGTAGAAGGCTTTACTGATGGCATCTATTTTTATCAACACAACAAAGACTATAGTAGATATATTATTTTTAAAAAGCAAGGAAATAGTATCTTAGGGACAAGATATACGTTTCAAAGTGATGATATCCTTTGTTTTAAAGGAATTATACGGCGTAATATACTGGAAGATGTAACTGGAATTTCTTATGGCCTTGATTTTATACCACAGGTCGAAAGTGTTGACCCAATAAATTTATCGAAGTGGTATCGAATAAGTTGGGATAAAATCTCTACCTCTAGCAAGTATGCTCTACAATATGCTTATAACAATAAGCATCATCATATAGAATCTTGTCAAAAAGAATTCGAGAAAAACCCTTGACCGACTTAGCTAGTAGCCGGAAAAATACCACCAATAAAGTGAATATCACTGAAGGTTTCAATCCACAAACGAGCGCCACAATCCAGTGGATGATCCGGCTGATACACAATCTTACACGGAGCATTTATTTTCGGGAATCGGGAGTCGGGAATCGGGAATTGGGAATCGGGAATGCGATCGCATAAGCGCGGAAGCTGAGGCCTACGGCCAATCCCGTAGCGGCTCCAAGCTCCCATCGCACATAGCTATAAAAGTATTAATTAATTAATACCTGAAAACACAGGATTTTTCCCCACTCCACTACTCCCTCCCTGTTCCCTTTTGTATTAATCCCACTACCGATAGCAATTCTGATCACGAGTGAGGTACACAGGATTTGTTCCCACTCCCGACTCCCGACTCCCGATTCCCGATTCCCGAAAAAATTTGTTACAAAAGTTTTCAAAAAATGTTATAATGAAAGATTATTTGTGTTATAATAAAATTACCGTGGGCGCTAAAACGTTCCACGGTAAGAGCCAGCCGACAGTTTCTCCCGGCTACAGGCTGGCTCTGGAGCCCCAGTTAAGGAGATACCTAATATTTTATGTCGTACTCTCAACGCCTATATCCATGGGCGCTCATTCGGCTATTGCCGAAGATGCAGCGGGTGGTTGTTCGTCGTTTTCGGAACCGCTCTGATGCGGAGGGTCACTGGGTGCATCTCATATTTGTAAAAAAGATCGCAAGTCTCAGAAGTGTGGGGAGTGTGGGGAGTGTGGGGAGTGTGGGGAGTGTGGGGAGTGTGGGGAGTGTGGGGAGTGTGGGAATTTTCTCCCGAATTTTTGCCTAATTGCAAAACTGAGATGCACCCAGGGTCACTTGCAGGCTCTTAAACGACTGATGCCCGATGAAAAATTTATAATTATCTTCGATTTAGGAGACCCTATAGAGGGCGAGTCTATAGTCGAAGAATCTTAAGAAACAGGAAGTTTGGGAAGTCTGAAAAGCCCAGCTCTTCACTAATCAAATTTTAGTTGAACCCCATAAACAGCCCTGCAAAGTGGGGTGTGTGTAAGTCAATCATTCATCTTGATTCGGTCAATTGTATTGTATGGCAAAACCTGTAGATATTGGTAGCAAACGCCTAATCAGTCTCGCTCCTAATGCTTGGGTGCAATGGGTAACCGGTAATCCCCAAGTGCGGGCATCTCAGTTACTCGATGCTGAGTTTCAATGGATTAGTCGCGAAAGCGATGTCATTGTTAAAGCAAAGAGTCCTGAACACTCCGAATTTCTGATTCTCAATGAATTACAACTACGCTATGACCAGAAGATGCCTCAGCGAATGCGCAATTATGTTGCCTTAGCTGAGGAGAAATACAACCTATCCGCTTATCCAGTATTAATTAACATCTTGCCGCCCCCAGCCACGGTTACTATTGTTGACTGCTACGACAGGGAATTCATGGGATTAAAGGCTCGTCAAGATTATCGGGTAATTAATCTGTGGGAAGTAGAGGCTGAATTAGTATTAGAACAACCTTTGCCTCCCTTATTTCCATTTGTCCCAATTTTATTTGGAGGTGGTAGTGAATCAAAATTGCGCTCAGCGGTGCAGGCTTTACGAGCGGATCAAACTTTGAATCAACTAGAACCGCTCTTAGCGTTCTTTGCTAGTTTTGTTTTAGAGATACCCTTAATTCAACAAATCATGAGGTGGGATATGACAGTATTACGAGAATCACCCTGGTATCAAGAGATTTTACAAGAGGGTGTGGCTCAAGGCATTGAACAAGGCATCCAACAAGAACGTCGAGGGAGTTTAGAGCGCATCCTTAAACTGCGATTTTCAGAGATTCCTTCAGAGATATCCGTCAGAATTCAATCCTTAACTCTCGAACAATTAGAAGAGTTGATGGCCACAGCATTAACCGTTAACTCCCTAGATGAGTTTAGTCAAAATTTGCCTAATTAATTAAATAAGGCCACACCCCACTTCGACCGTGGGGTGGGCGTAAGTCAATAATTAGTCTTAATTGGATCAATTGTATGACAAAACGTGCAGATATTGGTAGCAAACGCCTAATCAGTCTCGCTCCTAATGCTTGGGTGCAATGGGTAACCGGTAATCCCCAAGTGCGGGCATCTCAGTTACTCGATGCTGAGTTTCAATGGATTAGTCGCGAAAGCGATGTCATTGTAAAAGCGTCTAGTCCTGAACACTCCGAATTTCTGATTCTCAATGAATTACAACTACGCTATGACCAGAACATGCCTCAGCGAATGCGCAATTATGTGGCCTTAGCTGAGGAGAAATACAACCTATCCGCTTATCCGGTATTAATTAACATCTTGCCACCTCCAGCTACAGTCACAATCGTTGACTGTTACGACAGGGAATTCATGGGATTAAAGGCGCGTCAAGATTATCGGGTAATTAATCTGTGGGAAGTAGAGGCTGAATTAGTATTAGAACAACCATTACCTCCCCTATTTCCATTTGTCCCGATCTTATTTGGAGGTGGTAGTGAATCGAAATTGCGGTCAGCGGTGCAGGCTCTACGAGCGGATCAAACCTTGAATCAACTAGAGCCATTGTTAGCTTTCTTCGCTAGCTTTGTTTTAGAGATACCCTTAATTCAACAAATCATGAGGTGGGATATGACAGTATTACGAGAATCACCCTGGTATCAAGAGATTTTACAAGAGGGTCTTGCTCAAGGGATTGAACAAGGGATTGAACAAGGGATTGAACAAGGGATTGAACAAGGGATTGAACAAGGGATTGAACAAGGGATTGAACAAGGCATCCAACAAGAACGTCGAGGCAGTTTAGAGCGCATCCTTAAACTGCGATTTTCAGAGATTCCTGTCGAGATATCCGTCAGAATTCAAGCCTTAACTCTCGAACAACTAGAAGAGTTGATGGCAACAGCATTAACCGTTAACTCCCTAGATGAGTTTAGTCAGCATTTGCCCAATTAATTAAATAAGGCCACACCCCACCTCGACCGTGGGGTGGGTTACTCTTGCCTATTGCCTATTGCTAGCATGCCTATTGCCTAGACTCCGCAATCCTAACAAACCGGCACCATAAGCAGGCTCATGGCGAGGCCAAATCACTTTAGCATTAGGGCTAAGCCTGACAAGGGATGATTCAAATTGCTGACGGATTGAGGAAAGACCATGCCAGACACTTCCGGTGGTTACTACTTCACATTGTGAGTCAGGGGTAAAGACGCTTTCAATTACAACTTGGGTAGCTTTTGCTAGTTGATTAACTGTATCTTCGATAATGCTAATGGCTACCTGATCGCCTTCAGCGGCTGCTTGATCCACAATTGGTGCTAAGGATGCAATTTCTTTGACTCCCCACCCTGGCTGATAAATAATATCTGTGATATAATTAAAGTTTGATAAGTTAAAATGGGTGGTGAAGCGCTCCTGAAGACTAGTTGCTCTTAGACTAGTTACTGCGCAGCCATCATAGGCGTTGATAGCCGCTCGTAATCCAGAGACGGCAATGTGATAGGCACTGCCAACATCTCCTAGGATATGTCCCCAGCCACCAACTCGCTTGGTGTTTCCCTGGGCATTGCGTCCAAAAACGATTGAGCCGGTGCCTGCGATCGCAACAACTCCCACAGGCTTACCGACTCCTCCCACTAAGGCAATCAAAGCATCATCACAAATAACAACAGTAGAGGGGAGTAATGCCCAAGTGACGGGAATTGTCTGACTTGACAACAACTGTTGGACGAAGCCTCGCACCACTTCTCTATCTCGTGGACGACCAACACCGGCTAATCCCAAACAAATGGCTTCCACTGTGACCGATTCCATGGACAGTTTAGCGGAAGCCTCTTGGGTAGCTAGGCGAATAGCTGATTCTATGGAGGCGAAAGCGGTTTTGATACCAACGGTGTGATAATTGGAGGCGTCGGCTTCTCCTCGACCTAGGATTTGACCTTGGTGGTTGAGGACTACACAAAGGGTTTTACTGGCACCGCCATCTATTCCGATTACACAGCTTTTCATCTATAGTTAGTTGACTCTAATGAAACTGGCAAGATGCCAGTTCTACGCACATTGACACTGGCAAGATGCCAGTTCTACCAAGATGCCAGTTCTACTAAGATGCCAGTTTAGCGATCGCATTCAAAACTAGCCAAAAGCCTACAATTAGTTGTTATCTGAGTCTTCTTGCTTGAGAAGGGCATCGACTAATACTGTGACTTGCACCAGGGAATTGATCACATCACTGGTTTTGGTAAAGGGTTTACCTTGATACTCGCAGTAGGCTGACCAAATTACAGGAATAGCAATAAGTCCGACTAGCCAACGCTTGATGATTTTAGGATTATACATGGGCAGGGATAAAAAACAACAGCCTCATCTGTTTTTGTTAACCCTCTCCAAGACCGATTCCATGCCAAATCATTGGTTTTGCCCCCCTAACCCCCCAAATCTGGGGGGAAAAAGTCACGAAAGTCCCCCAAGTTTGGGGGATTTAGGGGGCAATAGGTAAGTCCTGTTTAAAAAATTTTTTCCGACTTTGCATAGAATCCAGGGTTAGCCACCGTTAGTTATTTAGAAAGGTGCATCAAGGAGATGGATGAGATGGAGTTAACCTATGGACGAACTGGACGAACGACTACAACAGCTAGTGTTAGAAGCTCAAAAGCATCCCCCAAAAAGCCGTGGTCGTCGTCTAGCCCTGACTCGGCTGATTCACATGATTCAAGCATCCGGCAAATTATCTCGCAGGAGATCTGACACTCCCCAGGAGGTTTATGATGAAGCACTTCAAGAGACTTGGTTGCATGTGTTCAAAAAAATTGATACTTATGAACCGAGAGGTCCGGTGATTAACTGGATTAATAGTATCCTCAAGTGGCGGTTGATTGATGCCAAGAAACGACATACCAAAGGGGGAAAGGAGTACTCACTAGATGCACCAATAAACTCTTCCGATGGGGGTAAAGTCAATCAATCAGGTATGACCTATTTAGATACCGTTGCCCAACCAGAAGACACTCCGTTACCTTCACAGCTTATAGGTCAGTGTATTGAAGAAGACTCTGATGGGCTGTTTGCCAGCAAACACGTTAAAGGACATCCTAAAGCCAACTTCAGAACTATAGCTCTTTTATATCTAGACCGGAAGAGTTGGCAACAGACTGCTGTCGCAGTTGGGTTAAAGCCAAAGCAAGCGTCAACGGTGCAAAGTTTCTACTGGCGCTCTTGCAAGTATTTTTCTGACACGTTTAAGGAATACTTGCAGGAATAACTGACCAATAAGATTCAATTTATCGAAAGAGTAACCATGAATAACTTAACGGAAAAATTAGCATTTTCTGTGCCTATTACCAGAGATTGGTATCAACTAGCAGAAACCTTTAGTCGGGAACAGCACGAACCGGATAAAGCTCAAGACGTTTACCTAAATACATTAGCGGTTTATGCGGTAAATTTCTACTTACAACAGTGTCTGGAAGTAGAAACTGATTTACCAGCAAGTGATAGCAGCAATCCAGCCCTGCGATCGCTAATGAATGTATCCGACTTGATGGTTAAAGGTTGGGGTAAATTGGAATGTCGTCCTGTTTTACCTGGTGACCAAGTTTGTGACATACCACCAGAAAGTCGCCAAGACCGAGTTGGTTATGTGGTAGTAGAAATTAATCAACCAAGTAATCAAGCTAAACTGCTAGGATTTGCCAAAACTGCACTGGGAGGAAGCTTGGAGATTAGTAAAATCCAGTCTCTTGAGCAGTTAATTAACCAATTACCAGAGCAATTACCAGAGCTGGAATCAAATGTCGTAAAATTACTGGAATGGTTGAAGGGGAATTTTGAATTAGGTTGGCAGTCGGTTAACGATTTGCTGTCTCCACAACAACTGAGACCAGCATTTAGAAATACCGAATACCAGCAACAACGAGCTAAACCAATTGATTTATTTGATTTAGGGCTAGAACTAGCCGGTAATCCGGTCGTTTTAATTATTACTGTCGGAAAAATTGACAAGGAAACTGCCAGCGTTCGAGCACAGGTTTATCCTAGGGGTGAGACACTAACCTTGCCTGCGAATTTGAAACTATCGGTACTGACTGCAACCGGAGATATTTTTACCGAAGTAACCGCCAGAAGTAATGATGAATTCATCCAATATCAGTTTAATGCCCAACAGGGAGATGACTTCGGAATTCAGGTTTCTTTAGGTGAAGCTAGTGTAACGGAAAGGTTTCAGGTTTGATCGAGAGAGATATAGCAATTATTATTTTGTTGAGGAGCTTTTTAAGGCAAAAGGCAAGAGGCAAAAGCGATGCAGCGCGGTCTTGGGGGTTTCCCCCATGAGCGACTGCATCAAGACGGCAAGAGGCAAGAGGTTTTTCAGGGAATCAGCCTTGCCCTTAATAAGGGGCACTTTTCCGACTCCCCCCTTATTAAGGGGGGCTGGGGGGGATCGACCATTGGGAATTTTGTTCAGGCTTTTGATCCCCCTAAATCCCCCTTAATAAGGGGGACTTTGCGGACTCCTGCTATTCTTGGAAACACTTAAAATTGTCAAAAATAGATCAATGAAGAGGCTGTTAACGTTAATATTAGACGGAGAAATTGAGCAGGGGTTTGATGCCACCCTGGAAATTCGGCAAGGGGATCTTCATTCTCCGTCCCAAACTCGGATAAAAGGGCGGTTGTCGGGGAATCCAGACTTACTCAACTGTTATCGCCATTGGCAGCAACGGTATCTGAGTTTGGAAATGCTATTTCGTGCTCTGAGTGCCAATCCCGAACAGGTGACCAATTCATCCCAGCGGGGGGAAGCCTTTGCGGCTTGTCGGCAAGGGGCTGAGGTTTTGGAAGGGAGTCTTAATCACTGGCTCAATACTGACCCAGAGTTTCGCTCGATTCGGGATAAGTTATTGCGCTCGGGGAAAAAATATCAACTGCTGTTACAGACCAATAATCCCTGGCTGCGTCGGTTTCCCTGGCACCGCTGGGATTTACTGGCGGAAGCCCAGGCGGACGTTGCCCTGAGTGCGATTGAATACGATTGTCCCAACCCTGTTAAGCGCCAGACTACCCCCAAGGGCAAGGTGAAAATTCTGGCAATTTTGGGTCAGGGTGCCAATCTTAACCAGCAAGCTGATCAGCAGGCGTTGGAGGAGTTGGCGGGTCAGGCGGGGGCACAAATTACCTGGCGGCAGGAACCCCAGGCATCTGAGTTGAATCAGCAGTTATGGGAGCAGGGGTGGGATATTCTGTTTTTTGCTGGTCACAGTGGCACTTCCCAAGAGGGGCAGCGGGGGGAAATTCAACTCAATCAGACCGAACGGTTGACTATCGATGATCTGCGGTTTGCCTTGAAGAAAGCGATCGCACGAGGGTTGCAGTTAGCTATTTTTAATTCCTGTGATGGTCTCGGCTTAGCCTACCAGTTGGCAGCACAGCAGGATTTGTATTTGCCCCAGGTGATTGTGATGGCCGAGAAAGTGCCAGACCCAGTATCACCCAAGTTTTTGCGGTATTTTCTAGACGCTTACATCCGGGGTGAGTCTCTGTATAGCTCCGTGGCAGAAGCACGGGAAAAATTACATGGCTGGGAACAACAGTATCCCTGTGCCAGTTGGTTACCGGTGGTTTGCCAAAACCCTACCGTTCAACCCCCCACTTGGAAAGAATTACGCTATGGTCCGATCAACCAGTCTCCTTGGCAGTTACCCCGCACGGCTGTGATTGCCAGTTTTCTGGTTACCCTTGCCCTGATGGTGGTGCGGCCATTGGGGGTAATCCAACCCTGGGAGTTACAGGCTTATGACCAATTTATGCGCTGGCGACCCGACCAAGGGGTTGACCCGAGGCTGTTAGTGGTTGAAATAACTGAAGAGGATTTTCAGTATCAGGATGACCAGGGTATGAAGCGTAAGTGGTCCCTGTCTGATGCGGCTTTGGCTCAACTGTTGGATAAATTACAGGCTCATCACCCTCGTGCCATTGGCTTGGATATCTATCGGGATTTTCCGGTCAGTCAGGAGTATCAGGATTTGGCTAATGGCTTGCCAAGGATGGATAACTTTTTTGCTGTCTGTCAAGCTAGTAACCCCACTCGTAACTATGGTGGTATTGCCCCACCCCCAGAAGTGCCACCGGAACGTTTGGGCTTTACGGATGTGGTGATTGACTCCGATGGCGTACTGCGCCGTTATCTTTGGTATGCTAGCTTTAACCGTGATTCCCCTTGTCAGACTGAGATGTCTCTAAGTTTGCAGTTAGCACTACATTACTTAGCTGCAGAGGGGATTGACCCTAAGGTCACACCAGAGGGTGAGGTGCAATTAGGGGAAACCACGTTAAGGTCGTTGCCTGGTTATGCCGGTAATTACTCCGGAACGAGTAATGCTGGCTATCAGATGCTACTGGATTATCGCACTCCTGGTGATATCGCCCAAAGGGTTACCCTAAAACAGATTCTAACGGATCAATTTGAACCGAGTTGGGTTAAAGACCGGGTAGTTTTGATTGGTGTTACTGCCCCTAGCATTAAAGATGATTTTGCCACTCCTTTTAGTCAGGATTCAAACCAGACTATGCGTGGTGTCTTTATTCAGGCTCAGATGGTTAGTCAGATTCTGAGTGCGGTCAAAGATGGACAACAACCGTTATGGATATGGTCCGAGTGGGGAGAGTTTTTGTGGATTTGGGCTTGGGGGAGTCTAGGGGGTTTCTTGGTTTTGCTCTGTAAACGACTCTTTCATTGGGTGGGAGTGGGTATCGCCAATCTGGTAGTTTTATCTGGTGTTTGCTTTATTTTCTTTATTCAAGGTTGGTGGATACCATTAATCCCTTCGGCTTTAGCTTTTGTGGCTACAGGGATAATTGTTGCTTACAAGAGGACTGTATTGGTTAGTTGCTCGGTTTTGGGTAATTTCCAAAAGGAATTCCAGTGCTTTGCATAGTTTACGACTATAACACTGTTAAATAAATAGATTAATCTTAGACCGCCTCAAAATTGCAGGTGGTTTAGATGACTGGTTCCTTAGTTTCAGGGTTGCATCTTGATTAAGAGCTTGATTACATAGGTAATCTCTTAACTAAATTAGGGATGTATTATATCATGAATCGTAATAAATTTCGTCTACAAAAGGTAATTATTGCTCTGACTCTGAGTTGGGCATTTAGTTTAGAATCTCACCTAGTTAAAGCTATAGAGGAAATTGAACCCCTAACTAACTTGCTCAACCAAGGGGAAAACTCCTTAACCCCTATAGCTGAATTGCCAGTTCCAGTTAAATTAGAGCTTACTCTACCTCCTAAAGGAGCCCCTGGTAAACGTAAAGGTGCAGGCAGTAGGACTGACTGTCCCTTTGAGGAATTTATTGCTTTGGTACCTGGGACTAATTTCGGCTTAACTACTAGTGAACGTCCTACCTTTTGGTTTTATGTTCCCTATTCCGATAACAATAAACTTGAAGCCAAGTTTTGGCTGCATAATAAGCAAGGTAATCAAATCTACGAAGAAACGTTCAGGCTCCAAAATACGCCGGGAATTGTTAAAATTACTCTACCGGAAACGGTTTCACCACTTGTTGTTGAAGATTTATATCGTTGGCATTTCTCTGTGATTTGCAATGGCAGTGGCCTATTAAAGGATGATTTCGTTAGTGGTGGAATTGAAAGATTATCGATCAGTTCTGATTTAGAAAAGCTAGAGGGCAAGAATCGCCGGGAGCATATTGCTGTTTATGCTCAACAAGGATTGTGGTTTGATGCCCTAACTGCTCTAGCTGAACTGCGTTTGGCTAATCCCCAGGATAAAAGACTGGCTAAGGATTGGGCAGATTTATTGCAGCAGGTGGGTTTGGAAGACATTGAATCAAAACCCTTAGTTGATTGTTGTGCTACTGAAAATTAACGGGGAAAGGGGGAACTTTTTAACATAAAAATCCTCCTGTTACCTGTTCCGTTCTTTTCTGTGTGATGGCCATCAAATTTCCAAAATTTAGATTAATTATCCTTCTGGCTTTGTTAGCTAGTTTCTCAGCACCGTTGCTAGGTAATGTTTCAACCATATTCCTTTCTTCAGCATTAGCTCAAACTTCAGAAAGCCGTAAAGCCAGGGCTATTTCATTCTAAAAATGCGCTTGAGTGTGTCTAGTCCAAATTGGCAGTATCGCTGTGCTTGAGCCATATTGGAGAAGCCATTGGAGCGATAGATATTCAGCGCAAAATTACGAGCAACTG
>NZ_JAAHHM010000111.1:0-21301 GCF_010692445.1 Moorena sp. SIO3E8
CAGAACTGATTGGGGCAGCAGTTCCAGAGCTTCAAAGCTATTTGGGATAGCTGGCGGTTTGATTTCCATGGTTCTACACTACTACTCATCCTTCCCTTTTTGTCAACCCCATCACCTGAATGCTTACAAAAAAGTTAACCTTCATTTCTAAGAAACCAGGTTTAGGCACGGTCGAATATCGAACTGTGCTATTCTGGTACAAATCAAAAATCGCTGTGCCTTTATCCTGTAAGTTTGGATTAGCATATTCACCATTTATATCAAAAATTATTTGTCCGATTGGGTATTTAGGATTGTTGTCATCAGTAAAAGGTTTAAGAACTTCCTCTGGGCTTTCGGTTTCTTTATCTAGTTGAAGTAGAGCATTATCACTCATCTCCACACAAGATTGAATGATTTTCTTGACAGTATTCGATTTGCCTGTTCTCGTCATACCAAATAAGGCTGTCCGCTTGCCTGCAAAGTCTGGAGCTTGAACATAAACAGGCACGTCTTCTTCGGTTTGCTGAAAGCGACGGCTAGAACTATAACGAACCTTTCCAATTTTGATATCTCCTGAGCGGCCAGGTAATCCATGTTCTCGGTAGTTTACAATTTTTTTCAAATAATTAGGTGAGGGTTTGATTACCGAATAGTTGTGTGCACTGTAAAAGTTTTCTAAGTCTGCGCCAAAGCAGGTTTGATCTTGCTCATCAATGTAAAATGAACCTAAAACCGAGCATTCTAGACCACTAAACGAAAATTCGTAGCGCGTAAATGTATCTAGTTGCGATCGCTGGTTCGTACCTGTGCGAATATCATCTTTATAGTACTCAACCATGCTGCTAATAACTTCCTGGTCAGTGGGCAGTCTTGTTGGTTGAACTACGCGAAGGAGAATTGCTTCATAGTTTTTAGAATCATCAAGCTCATTGTCGTAATAAGCAAGAAGAAAACATCCTTGAGGAATACCTTTAGCTCTCTGTTTCCAGGCATCAGCTACTAAAATCTCTGCTCGACTGTACGTGAGGCGAAACGGACGACCAACAAAAACACCCGTGTCCCATACAACATCTTCACCTTCTCCCTTACGCTTAAAGAGATTAATATCTGTGAGTTGTCTGCTGATACTCTTCATAAGATTGCTAAGTTAGGTTTTTCAAAGCTGGATCTTCAAAACGGATTTTTGACTGTTCTACATATTCTTCCCTAGTGTCAATAGCTATCCACCTCCGACCAAGGCGCGCAGCTGCATAGCCAGTTGTGTTACTACCAGCAAATGGATCTAGCACCCAATCTTCGCGGTCTGTAAGATATTGAATGAAAAAAGCGGCTAGTCCCATCTGCATACGTGCAGGATGAGGGTGCTTTATCCCTCTTTCCTTACAGGTTCTTGTAAAGAAATCATTAGAGATGCTGTTTGACAGTGAAAAGGCATTGAAAGGATCTGGTAAGCGAACTTGACGCTTAGAGTCCATACTTTCCAATTCCAAAAAGTTATGGGCAATTGAACCACCGCAATCTTGCAGAAAGCCGGTCTCCCTGATATTGTGTCCAGATGGTCGTTTACCAGCGTTAAAATTACCCCTATTTAGTAATTTAAGCATTGAATTACTGTATGGACGCAAGACTTTGGAATTATCAGCTTTTGGGAAATCAGATTTTGCTATCCACCAAATATTGGTAAAACTATCTACAGTCCTAATCCGGTTAACTGTTACCCATTGGGCAGGAGATGGTAATCGAGAAGGGTTATAACAAACAAATTGCTGAATAAGGCGTAATCCAGCTTGATTATTTTCGACAAAATTCATTAAAGACTTTATGGGCAGCAAAGATTGAACAGGTCGTTTGGATTCCCAGCCATTACCCATCTCAATTACAATGGAGCCGTCTTCAGTCAACATTTCGGCAAATATAGGAGCTAAGCTAGCAAACCACTCAAGATATTCATCCCCTGTCATATTCCCATAACTTTTCTTCTTATTGAGCGGAAAAGGTGGCGAAGTGAGAATGAGTTGAATCTTTCCTCGTAGTTTACGAAGGGCTCGATAACTTAATATTTCCTCACTATTGCCAACATAGTATCGACCTGATTTCTTCCTCTGCTCTAATCGCACTAAGCACTATCCTTTAGCTATATATTATACCAATTCTTAAAAGTATGACTACAGATGCAGATGGCCAGATCGGGAGATGAAGCGGAATGGGTAGAGCATTCGGTACCACCACCAACTGAGCAAGATCGAGCCCAGCTATTGCGGATGATCGGTGGGGATGCGATTCGTGGTGCAGTCGAAGGTTATTTTGGGATCAAGTTAGCCTTTCAAAACTGCTACAAAACCGCTATATTTCGTCGATAAGCCTTAGAATCACCCGCTTATTAGGACTTTATTTGTATTCGCAGTCAAATTCTGAATCAGACACGAGAACTGATCGATTCTTAAAACTGAACCAGAGACTCTAGCTACTAGAGCCGGCGTTGCTGATTCTGGGTATGATTTTGCCCCCCTAGCCCCCCAATTTTGCGGTGCGACCCAAGGCCGGGTTTACTCGCCATTGGAAAGCGCACCACCGGGTCAAACAGCTTTAATGAGATGCACCCAACCGGGATTGATGATCGTGATATTTTTGGCATTATGGAAGTAGCTCCTATTTAGGTGGGAGAAAAACCGCGCTGGTTGTGATTAATGGCTATTGCCAGCGCGGTTATTAGTATCGGTCTTCACTTTCTATAGTATAGATAATTCTTCGAAAAAATGCAAGGGTTAATAAAATTAATTTACATTTATTTACAAATAAAATACTTGGCATTTTTTAGGATCAATTATGTGTAACTTTACAGTATTTTTTATTTTTAGTAAGCAGGTAACCGGGAAGAGGTAATATAAAAAAATCAGTTTATATGATATAAAAGCTAAGCTTGTTTCCATTAAAATTGGATATTAATCAGTTATAAAAAAACGTCAAACCCTATCTCCACACGACTGCATCAAGACACTGACATGCACCCGATGGCAATCGAGAAAGGTTATAACAAACAAATTACTGAATAAGGCGTAATCCAGCTTAATTATTTTCTACAAAATTCATTAAAGACTTTATGGGGAGCAAGGATTAAACAGGTCGTTTGGCTTACCAGCCATTACCCATCTCAATTACACTGAAGCCGTCTTCAGTCAACATTTCGGCAAACCGCTGTATAGATGTAGATGGTCAGATGGGGAGATGACATTGATCTGTAGCCGTAATTTCCAGAATTGCTACAACCAGCATTGTAATATTTCTTTACTAAAAATGATTATTATTAACAATAAAAATAATCATTATCACCATATACTGTTCCCTGGGAGGTTCAGCCAACTAAGTGTGAACCTCTGATAACTATTTTGTTCATTAGGGATATTCAGGAAAAGCCTATGTCACTGAACATTACTCCAGAGCTCTTGAAGCAGGCACAGGAGGGTGAGGTTAATCAAGAAGCTTTTATTGACAGCATTAGGCAATCGTTACCTTATGCCTTTGGAATTGTGGAAGACCTGGCCAAGCGCTTGGCACAGGGTGAAGCGGAATGGGTAGAGCATTCGGTACCACCACCAACTGAACAAGATCGAGCCCAGCTATTGCGGATGATAGGTGGGGATGCGATTCGTGGTGCAGTCGAACGTTATTTCGGCATCAAGTTAGCCTTTCAAAACTGCCACAAAACCGCTATATTTCGTCCAGAAGCTTTAGAATCACCCGCTTATCAGGACTTTATTTCTATTAGGAGTCAAATTCTGAACCAGACACCAGAACTGATCGATTGTTAAAACTTAGCCAGAGGCTCTAGCTACTATAGCCTCTGGTTAAAATAGACATCATTTCATCAGACTGATCTCTCAACTCCGTAGTTAAAGACTAACCTGATATACCCATCAAGCAATGTTAGTCAACCACTCTAGTTATTATTGAATAGAAGATTAAATAATCTAATTGGTAATTCAATCAGGGAGAAAATACCACTAGCAGGTCTAGCAATCCTTTCGACGTTGTCCGCAGTTTGTGCTGCACCATCCCGTTTAACAATAATCACATCATTAGGCTGCAAGGTGGGATTGGTTTCCTCGTTAACTGGAGCGGTAAAATCGATTTGAATGTCTCTTTTTTCAACTGTGCCATTGCGATTCAGGCGAACTAATTCAACAGAACCCTTTTCAGCACGAACGTCATCAAATCCCCCAGCGGCAAGCAAGGCTTCATTAAGAGGAGCATTGGGCTTGACTTCGATATTACCAGGTCGTTGAACTTGACCAACCACATTGACCGCGATGGCAGCAGCAGAAAGGTTGGAATCTGCTAATGCCAATGCTACCTCTGGAGCAATTTCGTCAGCTTTGGTGACAAGAATTGTATCTCCCTCCTTTAAGAGGATATCCTGAGTTAGGTCACCCTGTCGCAACAATTGCCAAAAATCCAAGGCAATTTCTTGTTGTGTACCCCCTTGGGTCAAACGTCGCACTTTAACCTGGCGAACATTAGCGTCTTGGGTAATGCCTCCAGCGATCGCGATCGCTTGGGTTACAGTTGGTGGTGCATTGGTGCTACGGATATCAGCACTACCGATGTTAATGTTATTATTACCCAGAGTTTCTCCCTTGACCACATAAGCTCCTGGGTTAACCACTTCCCCTACCACAGCCACTTGAATGGGACGGCTGGCATTAGCTGCAAAACTGGCATTGGATAATTGACGGGTTTCCTCTGGGTTGATAGCAGTAGTAGTTCGGAGCAAGATTTCATCCCCATCCCGCAAGGTAACATCCTGCCTGATATCACTTCTATTAATCAATTGCTGGAGATTGATATAATAAGTATTGCGCTGCCCAGAGCTTTCACGACGCCGGAGTTCTACTTGCTTAACGTCTGCTGTTAGGGTAGCTCCCCCAGCCAAATTAATTGCTTGAGTCAGGGAGGGAAATTGCTGTCCTTCATTCAGACCCATGGTGTAGGCTCCAGGGCGACTCACTTCCCCAGCTACTGAAATTTTTAAAGGACGGGCTTTGACCAGACCCAAAGAAACGACTGGGCGTTTGATGTAAACAGAGAAGGCACTGGTAACGAGTTCGCTAGCTTGATCGAGGGTTTTTCCCCTTACAACGACACTACCAATCAAGGGTAGGTTCAGGGAACCGTTCACCAGTACTTGATACTGACCACTGTATTCATCAACATCAAAGATATTCATGGTCAGAACATCTCCAGCATCAAGGGTATAAGCTCTATCTGGTGGTAAAGAGTTACGCACAGGGGGTGTGGCGGCTGATACGGTGTTACCCTGATTCACCTCAATGAAGTCAGCAATGGATGGTGGAGCTGGTACCTCGATCGGGGATGTTGAAGCTGGTACCTCGATCGGGGATGGTGGAGCTGGTACTTTGATTGAAGGAATTTGAGCTAGGGTAGGTGTAGGTAGGGTAATAGCGGAAACCACCAGTAAGCTTACACCCACCACTGGTCTAGTCAATCGTGGTTGTAGACTACTGTGATTCTTAGCAATTTGGCTTAATATATCAAGGGGTCTTTTTTTCCCTGGGTTAATTGTATTGATCATAAACATATTGACTCTTGCTAGATAAAGACACACTAAATTGTTCAGAAAATCCGGAATATGTTGTCACTCAAGCCACGTCACGACTGTGTTTAGGGTTGTTTAGGGTTCATTGACGCTTCCCTTGGCCTGTCATTTGTAATTGGTTATTGGTTATTGGTGAGCTTGATCTGGTCTAGGGTTTCATCTCTTCATCGGCAAGCTATAGGTAAAGCGCACTCACTACTATGACGTCTCTGATTGTGGTTGGGATTTGATAACAATTGACCACTGACAATTGGTGAACACATAGATTAGCCTGGTAGAGGGACATTGTTAAAGAGCCGTTATCGGTTTGTTCTACTTAGAGGATACTCGTAGCTGGAAAGTTCCCCATCGAACCAACTGCTGGTATATGTAATTAGTCATAGTTAATTATTAATACCCACATAATAGCACTGACGCTAATCTGTTTCCCTTTGTCAACTCTAAGTTAGCAGGTTATACTTGACTAGTAGCTTGCCATTCATCAAGGCAGAAGGGTGTCTTATTTTTTTTGGTGACGATTTAAAATAGAACCAAAGTTATTTAATAAAACAATAGACTTCGTCGCCGTTGTCGGAAACAGGTAACAGAGAATAATAATTAATGAAAACAGTATCAACAAAATAGTTTGTCAACAATAGTTATAATTTAAATAATTATAAGTTATGCTCTTATCGTTTGAATTCCCTAGGGAATTCACTTAATCTTATCTATATTTAGAGCTTGCCTCCCGTTTATATATTGCCGACCATAACCTTAATCTTTCACTCATAATCTATCTATTTAGATCTATCCCTATTTATAGTTATATTTATCGATATTCTTCTTTATTCATTGTACACTGCGATTCTTGATATCTAACATGGATAGTTAATCCTATCATGACATGAATCGTTTATTTTCTGAGAAAAGTTAATGAAAAAGGCACTGGTTTGTGGAGTATCTGGTCAGGATGGAGCCTATTTAGCGAAATTGCTTTTAGACAAAGGCTATACTGTCTGTGGCACGTCACGGGATGCTCAAATGTCTTCCTTTAGGAACTTGGTGTATTTGGGTATCCGAGACCAAATTAAATTGGAATCAATGACACTCACGGATTTTCGTAGTGTATTGCAAGTGCTGACAAAATTCCAACCCTATGAAGTTTACAACTTGGCTGGGCAAAGTTCAGTGGGTTTGTCTTTTGGACAACCGGTAGAAACCCTAGAAAGCATAGCAACTGGCACGATTAATTTATTAGAGGCAATTCGCTTTACTGGTGCTCCCATTAAACTCTATAACGCTGGTTCTAGTGAGTGCTTTGGGGATACTGGAGAAAAAGCCGCTGATGAACAGACTCCCTTTCGTCCCAGAAGTCCCTATGGTGTTGCTAAAGCAGCAGCGTTTTGGGAAGTAGCTAACTACCGTGAAGCCTATGGGTTATTTGCCTGCTCTGGTATTTTATTTAATCATGAGTCTCCCCTACGACCAGAACGATTTGTGACCCAAAAAATTGTTAGTGCTGCTTGTCGGATTGCTAACGGTAGTAAAGAGAAGCTTCGTTTGGGCAATATGGCAATTAAGCGTGACTGGGGTTGGGCTCCTGAATATGTTCAAGGAATGTATTTAATGCTACAGCAAGACCAGCCAGATGATTATGTAATAGCGACAGGAGAGAGTTATAAATTAGAAGATTTCGTGGCAACGGCGTTTGCTACACTTGACTTGGACTGGCAAGAGCATGTGGTGACCGATAGCAACTTATTCCGACCGACTGATTTGGCTTTAGGGAAATCTAACCCAGCTAAGGCAAGGGATAAGTTAGGCTGGCAAGCCCAATACAAAATGCCGGATGTGGTGCGAATGATGGTGGAAGCTCGGTGGGAAAGTTTGTCTAAATAAAGGCTTGCATGGTTGCATGCAAAGGGTGAAGGGTAAAGGGTAAAGGGTAAAGGGTGAAGGGTGACAAGGGACTGGAGACTGAGATGGTGATATAACTGGTGCTGCTGATATAACTCTGTCCCCATCACCCCATCACCCCATCACCCCATCAGCAGCCTAAAATCCTCGTAGGGAAAAGGAGGTATTTTGGGCTACTTGTAGGGCTTGGACTAGTTGACCTAAAGAATATTTCAAATGGGAGCCAGCATCCACTGCTACCCAGCCTTGGGGAGTGGCATGCCGCCATTCAAAGTGTAGGTGGGGACCAGTAGAATTACCGGTGCTGCCAACGCGCCCAATTACAGTTCCTTTTTGTACCCATTCCCCAGGTTGGACGAAGATTTCTGATAGGTGAGCGTAGCGGCTTTCTTGGGTACCTTCCTCATGGCGCACCATAACGGTCAAACCGTAGCCACCTAAGAAGTCAGCTGTTACTACTTCACCATCAGCGGCAGCAACAACTGGAGTACCTAGGGGTGCTGCTATATCTGTACCAGCGTGGAAACGGCGATTACCGGAAATCGGATGAATCCGCCAGCCGAATAGGGAGCTAATGGCAGAAGGAATGGTTACGGGGAACACAAAGCTGGATTGCCTGAAATTGGCCAATCCTGAGGGTCGTTGGGTGAGATTGTAGTAGGCTAAGGCTGTAGGAAGTTTACGGACAGACCTATTCCGCCGAGCAACGCTAATCCCACGAGGAACCCATTTAGCTGGACGACTCTTGACAGGTTTAACCCGATTAAATCTGACTGGTTGAACTGAATTATATCTGACTGGTCGAACGGGATTATATCTAGCAGTTTGAGTACCAATTACTCGTGGTCTGGGTAATTGAGTTACTCTACCGTTCCGTCTACCTCCAGTGATAGCAATTGGTTGACGCCTCGGGGCAACACCACAATTCCCCCTGAGTTGCCCATTTCTGGCTACAGTCCGACAACCCCTTGACCGTTCAGTTAAAACAACTGCCGAGGGGGGAGTGTACCGTTTAGTGGCACCAACATTGTAGTTTGTGCGGTCAATATAGCTATTTTTAGCAGCCGCTTTTGGAACTCTAGGCTGTAATGCTACTGGATTGAGCTTGACTTTCGGTGGCTTGGCTACAGTGGCTTTAGCTGGTACAGAGAATTGGGTTCTACGCTGTACTGGTTTGACTGCGATCGCTTTTCTTGGGACAGATTTCCTAGCTGGTGGAGCAATAGGTTTCTTGACCTTGATAGCCACGGAGGGAGCTACTGATTTCCGGGCAGCTTTTGGTGCTCGTGGGGCAATGGGTTTAGTGACCTTAGTTGCTGCTACTGGTTTTGAAGGAGCTTTTGCTGGGGCTGGTTTTGCCACTGGCACAGCTGGCACCGGAAAAGAGGTTGGGGCTGTAGGTTTAGGCAAAGCAGCAATAAGAGTTGGATCAAATCCTGCTTCCGTTATAGATTTGGTAGTCGTGTTTACTGATACAGCTTCTATGGGTGACTGAGTTTTTGCCACAACCATACCGCTGCTGAGGACACCAATACTACTCATCACACTCAGTCCATGGATGAGTTTTGGGCATCGGTAGAAAATGCTATACAGGGTGCTACCAGGGGAGTTTTCTTTGGTCATTTACGACTCACTAAATAATTACTACACAGTTATACTCGCTCGGCTCAGCCATCAGCCATAATTCCGGCGTTGCGTCAGTCTTGGAATGAATAGGAGTAGACTGGGCATCCTGCCCGCCCGGAAACTGTAACAGGCAAGATGCCTGTGTCTTGATGCAGTCGCTCATGGGGGAAACCCCCAAGACCGCGCTGCATCGCTTCCACGCCTGATGCCCATTCCACAGGTGCGAAACTGTAACAGGCAAGATGCCTGTGTCTTGATGCAGTCGCTCATGGGGGAAACCCCCAAGACCGCGCTGCATCGCTTCCACGCCTGATGCCCATTCCACAGGTCCGACCCAAGGCCGCGAGGGATTGCTCGCGGCCTTGGAGGCGCGCACCTAATCTTAAAATCATTCCATTATTAAGCAACGCCATAATTGCTGTTTTGTTGATTAGTTGATTAACCTTGATCGCTGTTTGTTAATGGTTAACCTTTAACATTTGACCCTTAACCATAAGAGTTCTCAACAACTACGATAGCCAAGACTGATTGTACCGGGCTTGAGCAAAATTTCTTTTGGGGTCGGAGTATCGTGTAGATGCACTCGCAGTTCGCCCCTAGGGGTTACCCCTGTTATGATGCCTGGATTTCCTTCTACCATGACCTGGCTTCCTTGATAATTGAATAGCGCTAGATATCGTGGTAGCAAACTATTCATTCCTTCCTCTGACCAGAGTTGATATCCGGACAGTAGTCCTTGTAAAACAATGGCAGCCAGCATTTCTATAGACGTCACAGTGGGAGAGGGCTGGGGTTGCCAAAATGAGCGCAAATTGATGCCAGATTCCGGCACCTGATTGCTCCAGTTGATTCCGACACCCACGACTGCTTTGGTAATTTGAGCCTGTTGGACACGGGTTTGTGTTAGAATACCTCCGAGTTTACGTCCCTTAAGCAGTAGGTCATTGGGCCACTTCACAGACACTGGTATGGCGTAAGCTCTCAAAGCTGTAGCAATTCCCCAAGCACTACACATGGTTAGCTGGGCGCTGTCCAATGCCTGTAACTTGGGAGCTAAAGCTAATGATAAGTAGAGTCCACCTTTTGGAGATTGCCATTGTCGTCCCCACTGTCCCCGCCCTGCTGTCTGTTGACCAGCAATAACCATGGCGGGGACTGTTGCACCTTGGTTGAGCAATTCCCAAAGGGTTTGGTTGGTGGATGGGAGAGTGTCAAAGACCTGTAGGGGAATTGGTGGCAATTGCCCCATGCCTGGGGAGTTGAGGGGCAACTGTTCCCTTACTGCTTCCAGAGCAATTTCAAACGCTTGTTGATTAAATGAGCTCTCATGCATTTAACTGATAAGCTCACGTAAATGAGTATTTAGGGTGAAGGACATTTATCTCGGCAATAGACTTCTAGAGATTTAATTGTGGCTGAGTCGCGATAGTTCTGGGTTTGGTTATATTCTTTCAATGGTGAAGCATAAAGGCCAGAAAACTGATTATTAGTATCATTGACGTTTACTCCGATGCGGAAGGCTATATCTTCTGATAGGTTGGCAAAATTGACGTATTCCCTCGACTCACTGGCATAGTTAAAGGACAAGGTAGCGTCACCGTAGGCTTCCTCAGCTAGTTTGATGGGTGTGCCAGGGCCAACACCTTTGCTGGTGCGATAGTTAGGATTTGTGGTAAATAACACTTCCATTACGGTTGAATTACCCATAGGTGTTCCCATCGGGTAAAGAATATAGTATTGGGGTTGTCCTGATTGGATAACTGCGATCGCATCGAAACCGACAATAAACGGTGACTTCACCTCAAATTTTGCTTTATCCCCTAGGGATTGTTTTAACTGTCCCAAGGTCATTCCCAACTTAGCCGGTCCAATTCCTTTAGCAGAGATAGTAAAGGCAACTGATGCCGGAGGAGACAGTTTGGCTGTGGACTTTGAACTGCCAGATTTAGATGTGTCCTCTAAATTAGGCGGGGTTGGCATCGGTTGGGGACTTGTTGTTGTCTTAGGTGGTGGAGTCGGCGACTCGCCACAGCTCATCAGCACCATCAGCAAACTCGTGATTAACCATCGAGATTTCATCAAAAATTCACGGCTGGATACTCCCCTGACACCCCATTGGGGTTAAACGTGAGAGGTTGCGCCGCGCCTCCTACAAAGATCAGTTCATGAACATTCAACCTATATATTTTAATTGATCGGTGTTTTTTGAAGATTGACGGTTAACTGTGAAATGTCAAGATTAACTCTCAACAAAAACATGCTTGTGCGCTCTTACCATTAAGAATTAAATTCGCCACGGGTCGCACCTCTAGCTATTTTCCTGATCCAATTATTTCTTCGCGAATTAGTTGTGCTGTAGCCGGAGCGAGGAGTACACCATTGCGATAATGACCTGTTGCTAACCAAACATTATTGTAACCAGACAGTTGATCAATGACAGGGGCAGGTCGTCCTTCTGGACGAGGGCGTAACCCGTACCATGTGTGGATAATCTCTGCTGTGGCTAGAGGAGGGCAATATGCGATCGCATTCTGTCTGACCACCTCCAGTAACCCTGGTTGTGCTTCTACATTACCTGCATCATCGGGAAACTCAACTGTTGCGCCCACCCAGTAGTCTTGCTTACCCACTGGCAAAATATGAACATCATCACGAGTAATCACCGGCTGAAAATCTTCATATCCCATTGGCTGAGGGAGCCGCAATTTTAAGGCTTGTCCCAGTACTGGTTTCAGAGTCACAGGTAGATCTTGACTAACTTGCTTATCTGGTGCTTGGAGCATCTTAATCAGCCCAGATGAACCCAACCCAGCAGCCACTACTAGCCAATCTATTTCTAGGGTTCCAGCATCAGTATAGATTTGGGAGCAATTGAGAGAATTGTTGAGATCGGAACCTATAGATTCAAATGCTTTTACTGTGATTCCAAAATTAAACCTAACTCCATTGGCCTCAGCACCAGCCACTAATACTTGGGTTAGGGCAGTTGGATCAATTTGTAGGTCTTGGGGAGAATAGATTCCAGCAATAAATTTATCTTGACTTAGCTGAGGACAACGGTGCTTAACTTGGGGAACATCCCAAATTTCTAATTGCCAACCTTGGGAGAGGCGAGTTTGTACTAGTTTTTCCCAAGACGCCAAGTCCTCTCCAGGCAAACACAGCTTCAAGATACCGTTGCGATTGACTGGAATCTGGTATCCGGTGAGTGCCTCTAATTCAGGAATCAGGGTCTGATAGCGCTGGATACTGGCTTGCCGCAGCTGCCACGCCCTACCCTTGACTTTCTTACTAATGGCACCCATGAGTACCCCTAAAGCAGCACCAGTAGAGCCTTGTGCTGGCAGATGCTGGTCGAGGACAGTGATACTTAGCCCATTTACCCGACTAAGTTCATATGCGATCGCTGCTCCAACGATACCGCATCCAATAATAGCGACTTTACTCACAATTTTATGAAGTTTAAAGTTTAAAGTTTGAATTATGAATTATGAATTATGAAGTGTGAAGTGTTAGTTCCGAAGTGTTAATTATGAATTATGCTTATGGATAAGGTTTTTATTCCACCTTTACACTTCACACTTTACCCTTTACACTTTACCCTTCACACTTTACCCTTTACACTTTACACTTCACACTTTACACTTCACACTTCACACTTCACACTTCATACTTCACACTTCATACTTCATAACTTTTTAACTAGTGGGAATTAGTTCCAAAAAGTTATCAAATTTTTTCAACGCTGCTGCGTAGTTTTTGATTGCTAGCTGGGAGTTGCGCTCTACAGAAGCTTCGTCAATTTTAACCAAAGATTTCAACAATTCTTCAGCCGCTTCCTTGGCAGCTTTCTGGTCTTTGGGAAGGAGTTGACCACTCAGATAGTTACTGCTGAGCCCTAGATCTCCTAACGGACCATGGATAAATGAACTGACATCTACCCAGTTTTCGTCTTGAATGTTGGCTTCGAGAACTGGCATTTTCTCGCGAAGCTCAAGCACTCTAGTAGCACTTGTCTGGATTTGGGCAATTTTTTCAGGGGTGTAGGTAGGAGCTGTGGTTGCACTTGGGCTACCACAGCTGACCAAAAAGGTCATCACCATTGCCAGAATCACAGTCAGAATAGACCGATAACTTCTCATCATCATTGTTTGTTCGCTAGCCAACCGATCGGGAAAACTATTTAAGGTTCGTCACGTACTATAACCCAATATTGGTCACATCAAACGCAAAGTTGAATACCCAATAGGGCAGCTTGACCACTGATTGTGTCGAAGTTTACCTACCCAAGCACTACTTTCAGCAATATCTTGGTTGGCGAAATACTAATCAAATCACGAGCTGCTTAGAGGATATCTGAAAAGTTTTTTGATACTGAATTTTGCCCCCCTAGCCCCCCAATTCTGGGGGGAACAAGAATCTATTTGCTGGTAAAAGTCCCCCAAAATTGGGGGATTTAGGGGGCTTATATGTAGCAAATGAGACTTATCAGACAACCTCTTAGGTAGACGCTGCTGGGAGTATGTCAACTTTATAATTAGGACTATATTCAGGAAGATACTCTAACTCTAAATGAATATTCGGCAGTTTTTATTATTATTTTTATAATCTGCTTTTTTGTGTAAACTTGCATTGTCTAAAATCATGTTTTTTTTATGTGTTTTTTTAGCAAAATGTTCTTTTTTATTTACCGCTCATACTCATTTATTAACTAGTTCTCAATAAAAGGCTTTTTAAAAAAACTAAATAAGTAATTTCACTCACTTACTGCATCTTAAATTTTATTTCATACATGAGTGTTGTCACTATTGCTATTGCTAGTCAATTTTTATAAATTAATAGAAAAGCAAGTAATTATTTTGCCATAGTTTAGAAGCTACAGGGTGTTTAACAGGTTTTAAATCTACGCAAACTACAAAAACTTGATCCCTTTTACAAAAAAACATGACTAACATTTTAAAAAAGTTATCTTTC
This sequence comes from Moorena sp. SIO3E8, assembly GCF_010692445.1. NCBI lineage: Bacteria > Bacillati > Cyanobacteriota > Cyanophyceae > Coleofasciculales > Coleofasciculaceae > Moorena > Moorena sp. SIO3E8. The sequence goes on from NZ_JAAHHM010000111.1 coordinate 14,093, forward strand.
GTTGCCACAAGTGCAGTTCTTGGCTTCACTGTCATTCATGCTAATCCTGTTAATGCAGCTTCCATTATTTATGATTTTAAAGTTAGTATAGATTCCGGTTTTTTAGATGGTGAAACCTACTCTGGATTTTTTGAGTTTGATGATTCAGGATTAACGGGAGGAGGTGACGAATTTTTATCAGTATCCAATATCAGTTTTGACTTTGATGGTGTTAACTACACTGAAACTGATGCTTTATCCGATCCTGAAGCTGTATTTTTCGATGGTGATTTCTTAGGGTTGAGTTGGTCAGATGATGAATTCTCTTTTATAGCTGGTTTCTTGGAGCTTAGTGAAGCTTACTTTGCATACGATATTCCTCAAGGAGCTGGTGCAGGAGACATTGCATACACTTTACGTGCAGATACCCCAGTATCTACACCAGTATCTACACCTGAACCAACTGCTCTTTTTAGTTTGTTAGCTTTGGGTGCTACAGGTTGCAGTGGTGTTTTGAAGAAGAGAAAGTAAACATCATTATCAAAAAATACCGGATATTTTTTCAATAAATATCTGATCAAAAATAATGTAGGGATGCTCTATGGAGCGCTAGGGAGGTGACATGCAAGCTACAAGCTTTACTGGGTAATATGTTCAGCCCATCCGTTACTTCAGGCGCGCTTTCTGCATCTAATTATTAAATTCGCGCTTTGGTGCGTGTCTCCCCTTGGAGACACGCACCGCTAGGAGTGGGTTAATGGGAGCAGGGAGCTTTGCAGCAGGGAGCAGCGATGCAGCACTATAGTTGTTAATTATTTTTTCCATTGCAGCCCAGTCTTAGTCTGCTATAAACTGATAATAATAAGACCAAACCTATTGGCAAAATGAGCTATCATAATATTATTACAATCGAACCGGATAAGCGAGGTGGTAAACCTTGTATTCGGCAGATGCGAATAACCGTTTATGACATTTTAGGCTGGCTAGCAGCTGGTATGTCTCACGCCGAAATTGTCGATGACTTTCCAGAATTGACCGAAACGGACATTATAGCTTGTCTAGAATTTGCTGCTGATCGCAACATCGTTTAATTGCCACCGATACTAAACAATTCAAGCTTTGCGTCGTAGAAACGGCACCAGGATTTCACTAATTTCCTTCGACCAATGCTCCTGAGGGTAATGTCCAGCTTCCTCCAGCTTCACTAATTCCCCATTCTTAAGCTGATTAGCAAATTGCTCAGCTTGCTCAACGGGAAGCCAAGGGTCTTTGAGTCCCCAAACAATTAAGGTTGGTTTGTCCCAGTTGCGGAAACCTGATTCAATTTCTGCCATAGACTTGTTCATCTGCATATTCTTGATAGTCGCTACCAGAGAACGTCCAGGATCGGAACTTTTGAGGAAGGGCTTGCGATAGAGATCTAAATAGTTGTCTTCAATGCGATAGCGCGACCCCCCTTCCAGAGTTCGGTCAACTAACAAGGGGTCTTGGGTTAACATATCTCCGATGAATGGCCATCCCCATTGCTGCATCTTGCTGGGTAACTTGGCAGCCGAAGAGACAGGTGTATTTAGAATCACTAGACGCTCAATCTGGTCTGAGTGACGCAAGGCATATTGAAGACCCACTGAGGCGAGAAAGCCTTGGACAACTAAGGAAAATCTTTCGATTTCCAGGTGTTTAAGGAAATCCCCTAAGGCTTCAATGAAAGCATCTGGTGTGTAGGGAAAGTCAAGCCGATCCGGTTTTGCGGATAATCCAGAACCGAGCCAATCTGGTGCGATCGCATCGTAGCCTACTTTAGCTAAATCTGGCATGATCTCACACCAGCAAAAACTCTGGGATGGTAAGCCATGAAGCAGTATTACTGGCACTCCTCTACTATCGCCAACTGCTTTAGCTTCCCGATAGAACCATTCCCAAGACCCGACTTCTATAGATTGTTCACTGATTGACACGGTTGTTTTGCCTTTCCGGTTTTGCTTGTCGTGTTGCAATCCTCATCGATTGGTGAACAATACTTCCGTTGAAAATAGTTCGTCAGTCCTGAGTGCTGAGTTTTGAGTAAGAACTGTGATTGTTCACTTTTGAGATTGGATTGCTATATGAGCTTACCGCTGAGTGGTAATTTAGACAAGTGAGGACTCAGGTGCCAGACTTTTATAGCAATGGGCATGGGTTGCAACCACATACAGATTTCTTTTGTGCAGCTGGGTATGCATTTGTCCACTGACCGTTCCAACCGCCATGGTGGGCACATGTATTTCCACAAATCTCAGGAGCATAAGTGTTATTGATAATAGTTTTTATTGATAATAGTTTTGATAGCTGGATAATCACAGCCGCAAGAATAATTCTGCCTAGCTTGATCACGAATCTTTTTCTTCATTGTCTCTAGCCAGCTACGGCTTTGATCATTCACCTTGAACATAATAATATTCTGACCTTGGATGAGCCGAAACATATCACCATAAAGGGGAAACGATTCCTCAAGAGTCTGGAATACGCTGGGACGAGTGGCCATAAGATACTGGGGATAGGGATGACTTGCATCTGGTCCAATACTTGCAATCATCGTTGTGGAGGCTGCCATCGTATTAGCTAGCTTTACAGCTAGGTCACGTGTCCCCCTCTCTTTAGTTGTAGTATTTACACCAATCAGATCAGCATAGAAAACTTCTGGATAGGATTGATCTTGATCTGATAACGGCATGACCTTGAAGCCAATGTTTTGCCTTGTGTTTTCACTCATGTTTGATATCGCTTCTGTATAGCCCATGAATGCACGTCCCCAACCATTACTAAACCACTCTGCCTGCTGGTAGGGCTGCTGCTTGGGCTCCATAGAATCGGTTGCATTCTCATAGCTTGCCATCCCTAGCAACTCTTGCATGTTCTCTATCGCCTGGGAGTTAAGTTCCGATTTCTCCCAAGGCAATGGGAAGGGATATTGTCCAGTCAAGCTATGGGCAATGTCTAGGTAAAGAGTAGCATTTGTCGTGGCACCAGACATATCAAGCATCATGCCCCGAATATCGGGGGGAATCTCGCTGGTATAGGTGCATGAACCCAAAACATTCTGAATTTCATCTAGTTTCGTTGCATTGGCAATCGCTGCATCCTCTTTGTGATAAAATATAATATTTGCACAGCCAAGCTGGGGAATTGCGTAATACTCCCCATCTACCTTAACCCCATCTATTGCGTAATGAATGCTTCCCCCACCTCGCGTAGCAGGTGGGGGTGTCCGTCTTGATTACAAGGGTTTATCCCTCGCGACAGGCGGCATTCCCGCCGAACACCCAGGACTTTTGCTGGAGTGCTCCCCCAAGTCGTTTCCGCTATGGGGCTTGTATTAGGAACTTTTACCTGGAGTCTGACGTATATAAACCGACTACACAGGATTTATAGGTTTGTTTTCCCTGGCTTTGAGAGGTCGTGCCTCTAGGTTGCTCAGAATCTTGTTCTGTCCTTTGCCGTACCGCTCAAGCTAGATTAATTATAACACAATTTGTCGTTCCTTGACCCCCACCTGAACGTTCGCGCAGCGTGGCCGTAGGCCAGGTGGGGGAATGCGTCACAAAATCTGTTCAACGAAGTCCTCCAAGTTTTTGATTTCACTAGCCTGTATCGGTTCGAGCCAGTTTTGATTGCGAAAGTAGTCGAAAAACATGGCATCGAATACATAAACATCTGCATCTTCAGGAGGATTCTTCGAGTAACCCCCATCCCAATCCTCCGAAGGAACGAAATTCAAGGGAACGTTTGGTTCAACCAAATCCCATTCAGCTTGTATTGCTGTTTGGAATTGCTCAAGCCGAGGAACATATGGATACAGTGCAACCTTTAGCTGTGTAGCCGATGCTTCTCCTATTCCTAGGAGACTGATAGCCAAGAAGAAAATTAGCGTCAAGCTGACATTAATTAGTTTTTCCATCACTACATATTTAGCCCCTTTTTTCCCTCGCCGATCAATCAGGTTCTCAAAATCGATCACTTCCTGCTGAACTTGTTGAGAATCAGTAGCAGGCAGCAGTCCCAAGGATTGCCGAGTTGTTGGAGTTGAGTAACGCGGGGAAATCGAAGCCAATAACCATTGGAAACCTTTATTCTGACATCGCTTCCCATAGCATATTATAAGTTCATTTTTCTTGCGCTTACTCTGGAACACTTGGTTCTGGTATTGATTAAATATTTAACTTATACTACAAAAGTATAAATTTTTATAAATAATTGGGTAGATTTGTATTAGGTTGTAATAAAAAGATACAAATTACGTTACTAGCAGTTAACCATAGGAGATTAGGCGTGAACGCAGCTGAACAAGCCATCGGCTTAGAAGTCACCACCAAAATTGCGGCTGTTGTGAATTTGTTTAAGTCTGAATTCCCTGATGCCAAGGCTGACCTCAAGCCTTGGACAAATGACCCGGAAACCCGAGAACTCGTGGATCCTAACTCTATTGACATTGGCTTTCACTTCCCTGGCTGGAGTAGACGCTTCCAAAGTCGAAGTATTTTGTTACAGATTCGGTTTCATAAAGACCACTTGGATCAATCTGATCGGCTGATTGGTTTGGAAGCGACCGCCTTTAACCATCAAGGAGAAGCTTGGCGACTGTCCACAGTGGAGCGTTGGCAAATTATCGGTAATTGTCAGCCATCAGCTGAGGTGGGGGACAAGCTAAAACATTTCTGTCGTCAGGTGTTTGAGTTGTTTCTCTGATTTAACTTACCGAATCTGGTTTCAACCCAATAACTTTGGCCTTGGCCTTTGGGCCACGCTACGCGAATGGCCATGCTACGCGAACAACCTTCAACCTTGGCCTTGGCCTTTGGGCCACGCTACGCGAATGGCCACGCTACGCGAACAACCTTCAACCTTAAACCTTCAACCTTCAACCCAATAACCTTAAACCCAATAACCTTCAACCCAATAACCTTAAACCTGATATCCCCGTGGTGTAATCATCCAATCCTGATGAATATCAGTGGTTTGATTACCAATCAGCACCATAGTCAGCATATCAATGGGTATCTCCAGCATTTTGTCAAGAGTTGTCAGAGTGATTTTTTCATCCTCTCGATAGGCGGAAACCACAATGGCTACAGGGGTATCAGGTTTACGATGCTTGAGAAATATCCGTTGTGCGATCGCAATCTGCTCAGTGCGATTACGCGATCGCGGATTGTACAACGCAGTCACAAAATCTGCTGCGGCTGAGGCTTCTAGACGCTTTTCGATTACGTCCCAAGGGGTCAATAGGTCACTCAAACTAATGGCACAAAAATCATGCATCAGGGGTGCTCCCACACGAGAGGCAGCAGCTTGTAAGGCTGTAATACCAGGAAATACTTGCACCTGGGGTGTCTTACCATCCCAGCCCCTAGAGCGCAATTCTTCTAGCACTAACCCCGCCATACCATAGATACCGCAGTCACCAGAAGAAACCACTGCTACCGTTAATCCCCACTCAGCCAGTTCAATAGCCCGTTTTGCTCGTTGGGTTTCTTGGGTAATCGGTAATGCTTCGATAATTTGTCCTGGACGTCGCAAGGTTGCAATTAAATTGATATAGAGGGAGTAACCAATCACAGCATCAGCGCTGGATATAGCAGTTTTAGCTGCAGGGGTTATTTGGTCAAGATTTCCCGGACCGATACCCACTAGCAACAGTTTCCCCATACGTCCAGTGTATTCTACTGGGGATTGAGCAATCGCTACAGTTACCGCTCCTACTTGATTCGCTGATTTGACTATTTGTTTGGGAACTAATAAAGGTTGTAAGTTAGTCGCTTGTAGGTTAAAACCTCCAACCTTCAACTCTTTAGCGCTATACAGAGCTGCTGCTTCGGCAACGCTGGGAGTACCAACTTCTTCCGCCACCACATCCGATGGGTTGGGTACGGTTACGGAACGGAGTACCTCAGCTGGGAAAGTGCGTAAGGGCCAATGGCGCTCTTGGCACAATTGGACTATACCGACTTCATCGGCTTTCAGGTCAATAGTCGCAATTCCTGCGATCGCATTTTCTGATAAACCATAGCGCTCACAGGTCTGCCGAATCGCCATTTCAATTAACTGCTTCGATGTCCCTCGCTCACAGCCAATTCCCAACCACAGTACCCGTGGATACCACTGGACGTTTGGTAAATCCGATTCTGGGGCAAATTGCTGGTGGGTGGGACTAATCCAAATCCTGGCTTTGGGTGAGATAGACTCGGATTCAGTTGTAGCGCTATCCTCTGGAAATCCGAAATAGAAAGGATGTCCATCTCTAAGATGAGCTTGCCAAAGAGTGGAACCAGCCTCTTGAATTACCTGTACTATTTCCCCACGGGCAACCACAGCACTGACTCTAGTCCAATCCCCTTCTCCCCGATACCAGCCAAAGGGAATACCTAAGACATCAACTCCAGGTAGACCTAAATCCGCTGCTGCTCCGGTTAAAATAGGCGTTGAGTCCAGTTGGGAAGCAATTAACCGTGTCAGTTGATCTGCCCCCCCTTGATGACCACTACACAAACTAATTACAAAACCTCCCCCTTGATCAACCACCACCACCGCTGGATCACTGGATTTATCGGTTAACAAAGGAGCAATTAAGCGCACCACTGCTCCCGCTGCCAAACAAAACACCAAGGCACGGTGGTTGGACCAAAGGGAGGCAATGTGGTCTTTGAGGGAACCCTTGTAGACAGCAACCTGTTCTAGGGTGCTCAGAGAATTCGGTACCCAAAGGGTTGCACCAGTAGTTTGACAGAGGGGTTGCAGGATTTGAGCCCCAGTAGGAGTGGTAGCGATCGCAGCTAGGGGTTGGAAATTTTCAAAAACCGATGCCATCATGAAAGAAATAAACGTTAACTAGGGCAGATAAAGATACCCTGCTTTACTTTTAAAATAGAATATTTGCGCTTGCTGTTTATCGGTTCCTCGATTACCAAACAAGCCTAAAAATACCACAGCTACTAATAACTGATATACTGACTAACTTAGGGCTATTTTTTTTCAAGAGCTTACAGTTAACTTCTTAATCAATACAAAGCACCTAAAAATCTGATCTAATCCTAATTTATTATTAATTACTTTATGACCATTAAACCCAGGGCTATTTCATTCTAAAAATGCGCTTGAGTGTGTCTAGTCCAAATTGGCAGTATCGCTGTGCTTGAGCCATATTGGAGAAGCCATTGGAGCGATAGATATTCAGCGCAAAATTACGAGCAACTG
>NZ_JAAHHM010000112.1:0-21272 GCF_010692445.1 Moorena sp. SIO3E8
TCTTGCCTCTTGCCTCTTGCCTCTTGCCTCTTGCCTCTTGCCTCTTGCCTCTTGCCTCTTGCCTCTTGCCTCTTGCCTCTTGCCTCTTGCCTCTTGCCTCTTGCCTCTTGCCTCTTGCCTCTTGCCTACTCCCTGCTCCCTGCTCCCTGCTCCCTAAAACCCAGATATTTGTATCTCACAAGTCTTATAATTGCTATATCTCTGCTCAATAATCAACTTTGATCAAGGTGTTGAGCTACTTCTCGATAAAAAGTCACAATATGTTCATCGGCAAGGCTGTAGTAAACGTTGCGACCTTGACGGCGATATTTGACTAGCTTTTGCGATCGCAAAACTCGTAGCTGATGAGATACTGCCGATTCCCCCATTTTTACTATCGCTGCTAAGTCGCAGACACAAAGCTCTTGCTGTGCGAGGGCTGAAAGCAACTTTAGCCGATGGGGGTCGGAAAGAACGCTAAAAAACTCTGCCATCTGTTGCGCTTTTTCCGTTGCTAGAACCTTACTCTGCACCTGCCACACATTATCTAGATGAACTAGGGACTCCTCACAGCTTGGAGCATCAGAAGAGTGGACAGTTGGTTTATTTAAGGAACTAGAATCAGTCATGATCAATTATATTTACTATTTAATCTCTAGATCTATGATACTACAGCGTTTATCGCATTTATGAGGTACAGTTTTCTTTTACGTTGATTCCCTGTTAAGTGCGCTCTTACCATTAACAATTAAATTCGCCACGGGTCGCACCTCTTGATGCAGCGCATCGCTATTCCCAATTCCCGATTTCCGATTCCCGATTCCCGATTCCCTTCTTAACAAAAAAAATAGCCGCAGAAATATTATCCACGGCTAGGAAATTGACCTTATCTGATTCCGTTTTCAACCCTATCGGGACCTACTCCCATGGGAGCAGACTCGATGATTTTGCCAGGGGGCAAAGCCCCCCCAGAAAGTTAATCCGTTAATCCAGAATTATGTACTTCGTCATCATCGTAATAAATTCTCCAGGAATGCCCGTCGGTTGCAGAGGACTCCACTCAGAAATTTCGGCGTAACGTAGTGCATAGAGGGCATGCATCGTGTTGATTATAGCCTTGCGGGAGCCCTTAAGAATGTGCTTAACAGGGTATTTTTTTGGAGAAGATTCCTGAGGATTATTACTAGGAGTGATATCAGGGTAAACGCATCTAACTTAATTAAGTTATTTAAAAATCTACATTTCTCAATTTTAACTATTAACAATCAAGGGATTGGAGCTGACTAAAAATTTTTGACCGCGTCCTCCCTTAGTTGCCGAAATCTTAAGCAGGTGCACAAAATTAATTACACATTTTCCAAAACTCAAAGCCTTACGATGTAAGGGGTACAGAGATTGGTAGTAGGAAATTAATTTGGTAATGGTGTTTAACTCATAAATTTGGGTTTATATTCGGCTTATTCTCTTGGATAAAACTTGACTAACAAGTCCCTAGTTATTTACTGGCAGATGCTAAAATTTTGACTAAATAGTTATTGTCCATAGCTGCTCGATAGCGTTTCATCTTTAAACTTCCTTTAAAGCTTGTTTCTTGTTTCATTAGATTTAAAGCTAAACGACGTAGTAAAGCCAAGTTTTCAGGAGAATTATCCTTGCGAATACGACTACTATCTTCATAAAATGTGACATCTAATATCCAATGTAAGCTGTTTTCAATCCCCCAATGACTGCGGATAGCTTTAGCAATTTTATCAGCATTATTTTCCAAACTACTTATGTAAAAACGAACTTCAGTGGTTGTTTTATTCCACAAACGTCGCTCACTTCTAACCATCACAATTGTGGTTAAACCTGTCCATAGTGATTGGTTATGAAGACAGGTTAAACTAGACACATTCACCGTCCATACTTCTCTTTTTTCAATTCGATTATGCCCACTTTCTATTTCTTGATAATAACTATAGTCTTTTCCGACAAAGTCAGACTTCATAGCTAAATCAAACCAAGTTTTTACTTCTTCATAAAGAGTTTTTTGATTAGCTTTTAGAGCCAAAATATAATCAGCTTTTTTATTAATAATTAGGGAGGTAATATCTTTTTGACACCCCATTGCATCGATAGTAATTATGCTTCCCTCAATTGATAGCATTTCTAGTAATTGAGGGATAGCGGTAATTTCATTGGATTTCTCCTTAACTTTATGTTGTCCTAAGACTAATTGGTGAGAGTCAGACCATGCACTAACTATATGTAAAGCTTTTTGCTTTTGATTTCTGTCATAAGATTGTTTGAGAGTTTTGCCATCTATTGCTATGACTTTTACTCCTAATTTTTTCGTGATCGAATTAACCCAATTTAAAAAACCTTGTTGAAATTCTTCGGGATTTAGTCTAGCAAAAACTCGACTAAATGTATCATGAGATGGAATTCCATTTGGTAAGTCGAGAAATTCGGATAACCATTCATATTTAGCTTGACCATAAGTTTCAATCCCAACCCATCCGTCCGCTCCACTGATGACAGCTAAAATAGCAATCGCTATAATATCTATTAATAAATGCTTTTTACTTCTGTCTATTCTTGGGTCAGTCAAGGTTCCAAAATGGTTTAAAAAAAGAGGTTTTAAGAAGTTAGTATTCTTCCTAGTGTAATCTTTTTTGGGTGGTTTTAAAGCGGGCATAAAACCATTTTTCATTTGTCTGACACGCCAACGAGTTCTTAAAAATTAGTCATGAAGTCATTATCTCATATTTGGTGCTCAACTTAACCTGGGTGGTGCTTAGCACATTTTTGCTTATTTGTCAATCTAATTTAGATGCGTTTGCCCTGGGAGTGATATCCTCAGGGTTGTTTTCGGGGTTTGGGCGAAATTCGGAATCCATAAAGGTCACCTTTGGTTTAGTGTTTACACTATAATCATAACGATTATAAAAAAAAATCAAGGGTTTTGAGATTTTTTTTTGTGGGCAAGGTATTTTAAATAAAACCTAAGCTTATCTTTATTTAAATTCCATGGTTTTGATTTTATATAACATAAAACATGGAATAAATAAGAGGTGATAAATAAGAGGGTATATAGCGATTTTTATTATAATGAAGTACAATATTTTTTTAAATTTTCCCTATTCTGACTTTAGAGCTAATTTGTAAAGTAAATATTAATAAGCCTGAAAACCTTGCTATGATTGTCTTTTGGGTATTAAATAGTTCAATTGTTCTAGTTTAGCCCAAGCCTTATCCTACAAGGATTACAGCGAGTTTACAAATCAGCTCTAAAATCAACACGCGAAACCTCTCCCGTCTCCCTCGGCTGGAGGGGTTAGCTTTTGTAAGCGATTCGGGTGTTGCCCGACGGGGGGGCGTGTTAGCACCGGGTTGTTGGTTTTGCAATCTGTCCCGCTGCCTGAACCCGACCCTAGAACTAGTACCAACGACCGTAAGTGTTGCCTCCCAATCCCGGTAACCCCAGTTATAAGCCTTATCAATACTGTGAATTGATTATTTCCCAAATTTTACAAACTGTTGCGCTACTTTTTCGGGGTCTTTATCTATTTGCTCTGTATATGGATTGAGGTCGATGTCAGGATTGAGTTTTTGCGCTTTTTGAAATTTTTTAACAGCACTCTTTATATTTGGCTCTTTTTGTAAAACAAAAGCCCGACCTTGTCTCACCATAAACTCTGCTTTTGCTTTATCTTCCCAATTGGCATACTTGAGACAGGCTTCTCCTGCTTTATTATTTTTAGGTGCAACGAGGTCAGGATGAAATTGTAGTTGATTACATCCCTCTTTTAAAGCCTCTTGCCAAGAGTAATTACGCCATATCCGCACTGTGTTGTCCCTACTGCCACTGAGAATCTGTTTGCCATCTGGACTAAAAGCGATCACATTGACACCATCTGTATGACCATGTAAGGTATGGAGAGGTTGACCGGATTCGGTGTCCCACAAGCGCAAAGTTTTGTCGGCACTCCCACTCAGAATTTTTTTGCCATCTAAACTAAAGGCGATATCATTGACAGCACTTTTATGACCTTCTAAGGTATGAAGAAGTTGACCGGATGCTGTGTCCCACAAGAGCACTGTGTTGTCGGAACTGCTACTGAGAATCTTGTTGCCATCTGGACTAAAGGCGATATCATTGACAGCACTTTTATGACCTTCCAAGGTATAGAGAAGTTGACCGGATGCTGTGTCCCACAAGCGTACTGTGTTGTCCCAACTGCCACTAAGAATCTTGTTGCCATCTGGGCTAAAGGCGATATCATAGACATTACTTTTTTGGCCTTGTAAGGTGCGAATTAGTTGACCGGATTGTGTGTCCCACAACCGCAAGGTTTTGTCCCAACTGGCACTGAGAATCTGTTTGCCATCTGGACTAAAAGCGATCCCATTGACCCAACTTGTATGACCTTCCAAGTTATGGAGAAGTTGACCGGATTGTGCGTCCCACAACCGCAAGGTTTTGTCGGCACTGCCACTGATAATCTTGTTACCATCTGGACTAAAGGCGATAGCATTGACATAACTTTTATGGCCTTGTAAGGTGCGAATTAGTTGACCGGAATCTCTGTCCCACAACCTCAAGCTGTGGTCATTACTGCTACTGAGAATCCGTTTGCCATCTGGACTAAAAGCGATATTATTGACAATATCTGTATGACCTTCCAAGGCATAGAGAAGTTGACCGGATCGTGTGTCCCATAACCGCACAGTGTTGTCATCACCCCCACTGAGAATCTTGTTGCCATCTGGGCTAAAGGCGATAGCATTGACATAACTTTTACCGCCTTGTAATGTGTGAATTAGTTGACCGGATTGTGTGTCCCACAACCGTAAGGTGTCGTCCCAACTGCCACTGATAATCTTGTTGCCATCTGGACTAAAAGCGATCGCATTGATATCATCAGTATGACCTTCTAATGTATGGATTAGTTGACCGGATTGTGTGTCCCACAAGCGTAAGGTGTTGTCAGCACTCCCACTGATAATCTTGTTGCCATCTGGACTAAAAGCGATCGCATTGATATCATCAGTATGACCTTCTAATGTATGGATTAGTTGACCGGTTTCTGTGTCCCACAAACGCAAGGTGTAGTCGTAACTGCCACTGAGAATCTGTTTGCCATCTGGACTAAAAGCGATCGCACGGACAATATGTGTATGACCTTCTAATGTATGGATTAGTTGACCGGTTTCTGTGTCCCACAAACGCAAGGTGTAGTCGTAACTGCCACTGAGAATCTGTTTGCCATCTGGACTAAAAGCGATCGCCTTGACCCAATCTTTATGACCTTCTAATGTATGGATTAGTTGACCGGATTCTGTGTCCCACAACCGCACAGTCTTGTCTCTACTGCTACTGATAATCTGTTTGCCATCTGGACTAAAAGCGATCTCAGTGACACTACTTGTATGACCTTCTAATGTATGGATTAGTTGACCCGATTCTGTGTCCCACAACCGCACAGTGTTGTCAAAACTGCCACTGAGAATCTGTTTGCCATCTCGGCTAAAAGCGATATCAGTGACACTACTTGTATGACCTTCTAATGTATGGATTAGTTGACCGGATTCTGTGTCCCACAAACGCATTGTGTCGTCGTAACTGCCACTGATAATCTGTTTGCCATCTGGACTAAAAGCGATCGCATTGACATCATCAGTATGACCTTCTAATGTATGGATTAGTTGACCGGATTCTGTGTTCCATAAACGCACTGTTCCGTCGTCACTGCCACTGAGAATCTGTTTGCCATCTGGACTAAAAGCGATCTCAGAGGATGTCTGAAAAGTCAAAATAAATGCGATCGCGAAGGGGCATGCCTTTGGCATGATCGCCCTCTGGGGGCACTTCGTGGTCTGGCTAAAGCCAGGGCTTTGCGATCGCGTCATTTAAGAACAGCGATAGCTATTGAGAAAGAACCAAGATCAAAAGAAAAACTCTCGTCACGATAAGCTGTCCATAGCAATTTTGGACAGATAACGAGAGTGAAGTAATGAATCAATCATATCGTACCGATTTAACTGATGAACAATGGCAATTGCTCGAAACACTAATACCGCCAGCCAAATCAGGAGGTCGTCCCAGAAGCGTAGAGATGCGCTCGGTAGTCAATGCCATTTTTTACGTATTGGTAGCCGGATGTGCTTGGTCATTGTTACCTCACGATTTTCCCAAATGGAAGACAGTCTATCATTACTTTCGGCAATGGCGTATCAATGGTGATTGGGAACGCATTCACGAACACTTACGAAAATGGGTACGAGTCATAGAAGACCATGATCCGAGTCCGAGTGCAGCAGTTTTAGACAGTCAATCAGTAGAAACAGCAACCATGATTCATCTGGAAGTGGGTTATGATGGCGCGAAACAGGTTAAAGGTCGTAAGCGTCATGTGTTGGTAGATACCTTAGGTTTGTTAATGGTTGTAGCCGTCACCGCAGCTTCTTTACCAGAACGAGAGGGAGCCAAATTATTGTTCAAGCAACTTCATGCAGTTAGAGACAGATGTCACCGCTTAATCAAAATTTGGGTTGATGGTGGTTATCGAGGTGAAGGCTTTATGAGATGGGTGATGGATGTTTATGGTTGGATTTTGGAAACCGTGATGCGCTCAGATACTGTTAAAGGTTTTGAGGTCTTACCAAGACGTTGGGTCGTGGAACGGACTTTTGGTTGGTTTAATTGGTGTCGTCGTTTAAGCAAAGATTATGAAGTCTTACCAGCAACTTCTGAAACCATGATTCGAGTTGCCATGATTCGGATTATGCTTAGACGGTTGGCGTAGCCAATTACTTTTCAGACATCCTCTCAGTGACATCAGCAGTATAACCTTGTAAAAGATTCCTTTCTCGAACCTTATCTAAAGCTGTTAACAAGCTAGAATGAACTTCATTGATAACCTTTGGTTCTAAATAGATTACTTTTGCTTGTAAGGATTTTTGGTAATCTTTAATTTGAGCGGTTGCTTCAATAGCTTGGATCAATTCTTTTGTAGTAGGTTTTACTGATAGAGAATACTTGATATTGGCTGCTTGTGCTAGTAAGTTTGAGTTAATTGCCTGTTTCCGAAATTTTAAGCCAAAAAAAGCGGCAATAATTCCGCCCACTATAACCAAGATCAACAAAAGCTTAAGTTGCTTCTGATTTTCTTCTGCTAATTGACGAGCTTTTACATCTGCTTTTCGTCTGGCTTCAGACTCCTCTAGTAGTTTTTTTTGACGTTGTTTCTCTTCCTGTTGACGTTGTTTTTGTTTGTCAATTATGCTATCGCGGACTTTTTGACTAATCTTAATAAGTTCTTGTGCATCACTATTAAGTTGACCCTGGCAAAGATCTTTAGCGAAATAATCCTCAGCATTACTTAATTTTGCTCCTGATAGTAAAAAAGAAATTTCTTCTGGCTTACCTTCCCTTTTCCACTCTTCAGCCGCTGCTTCAATCTTACGGGCTATTCTCATCCCATCCCGGTTTTCACTTATCCAACTCCGCAACAGACTCCAATGACGAATCAAAGCTTCATGGGCAACATCCACCACTGCTACTCTCTTTGCTTCTCTTCCTTTACCTACCATTTCAGTAGTAACAACTAGCTTTTCATCAGCCAATTTCTGAACTACCGTATCAATAAGTTCTTCGTTATAGCGCTGATTCACTAAATTCGGCTTTAATACTCGTCTGCGGGTATCTTCTGTCCCTTCCCCCAACTGAGTCAGTGCTAGAAAAATATGCTTAACTGCTGCTTGTTTTTCTTCTGAAAATAGCTCATACACCTCAGTCGCCCGTTGACGCAAAGTACCCATCACACCACCCAATTTGACATAGGTGTTGAGCCGCAAACAGTTATCAGTGCTTTCTTGCCACAGTCGTGTCAGGGTATATTGCAGCAATGGAAGATATCCTGGCGCATCCGCTACATCTGCCAGTATTTCCTTTACCAGTTCTGGCTCAATCTCCAATTCTACCTGTTTGGCTGGTTCTACAATTGCTTGTCTTAACTCCTCTGGTGACATGGGCATCACAGCAATTCCATGTTCTTGAATCTGCTGTGCCAATCCGCTATAGTCCTGTTCAAGACATTTACCAAAAAAGTCTGCTCGCATCGTCAATACCAAGCAGAGTTTATCCCCGGTTTTAGGTAAAGCTCCTAATAAGCATTCAAAAAACTGTTGTCTTTCTGAGCTATCCTGACACAAAGTAAATGCTTCTTCAAACTGATCAACTACCAGTATCACCCGCTGGGTATCGGTCACAGCGATTAATTGTCTCAACCCTTCAGAACCCTTTAAGATCAAATCCTCGGCTTGAGCTAATTGAGTCCCCCGTTCGATATCAGATAACCCAGAATCTACAAAGGTTAGTGCTAAGGAATTGAGGGGATGTTCACCCGGCTGAAGGATTTTTATCTGCCAACTTTCACTACCCGATAACCTCCGTCCCAGTTGTAACTGATACAACAATCCCGCCCTAACTACACTAGATTTCCCACTACCAGACGCTCCCAAGACAGCCAGAAAATTACCAACACGCACCTTTTCCAACAATTGATCCGTTAAGGCAGTACGACCGTAGAAATACCTGGCATCTTCTTCCGTACAATCAAAATAAGCCAAACCCTTATAAGGACAGATACTTTTTGCCGAGGCAGCCAACTGTCTTGTTGCTGCTGTCCACCTGCGAGTCAGATTAATCGGTTCACCAGAATTACTAAAAATAGGACGCTGGGGAAAAGCATTCCGTTGTTGAGTGAGTAGATCAACTAAGGAATAGTTAGTTACCCACCGCTGTTGGCTTGGTTCTAATCCTTTGATCAGTGCAGAGGTGAGAACACTATGATTACTACCAATGTCTTCATAGGCCAGTTCAAAGGCACGAGAAGCAGCAATAAAGCACCGGTCTCTGCCTTTACCCCGGTCTCCAGGGTCTGCTTCTGCTATATTTAGTACTTCTCCTGCATAACAGCAATCCAAAATAATAACCTGCTGCCTTACTTCACTTTCTTGTAGTAGTCGCCGTAGCCATTGTAAGGATAAACCCCAAGAACCCATGTCTGGGTTAACATCACTAGTTGCCAAAAAGCCTTCTGATATACCCAGGTCTTCCCGTAGTCCATGCCCAGAAAAATAGAGTAGCGCCGTATCTGGGGGTTTCCCATTTGGTTTGAACAATTGTACTATTGTTTTTTTTAGCTCAGTCAGAGTGACTTTTGTTTTTTTACCAACGCGAATGGTATTATTCTGTTTATCCTTAACCGCCGGGAGTCGTGTTACTTTAAAGTCTCCATACTTCTCTAGTAATTGGGCTATAGCTTCTGCATCCCGCCCAGGTGCCGTTAAATTATTGAGGCGTTCATAGCTGTAAGTATTAATTCCTATTACTAAGGCATTCCGACTCATAACAACCAGCTTTTTAATGATAAATAAATAATTAATAGGAATACAATTGTTGTAAGCTATCAACCATTAGCCATAGGCTAAGCTACACCAAACAGCTTGTGAATAAAATAAGCTGACGGCTGACGGCTGACCGCTGACCGCTGACCGCTGTTCGCGTAGCGCTTAAGCTCAATACTTACATTTATTAAATACCATACTATGACACAATTAACGCCAATTCAGCTAGAGGATGGCACAATTATTTATGTTGAAGCTACAGAAGATTTAGACATTCCTACGGTAAGCAGCCCAGACAACCAAGACGAAGAGGAAGAGGAAGAAGAAGCCCTCACCGACAAGGGGATGAGTTCTCCTGAAAGGCTACGACGGCAAATAATACAACACGCTCAAACCATTGAAAGTACGATCCGGGCTTACACCATTATTGGCTTAAATGCGTTTAAGAAAAAGCCAATACCTAACGTTAAAAAAGTTACCCTAGAATTTGGGATAGAATTAGGGGGAGAAGCGGGGATTCCTTATGTTACCAAAGGGACGGCTAAAAGTAATCTCAAAATCACAGTAGAGTGTGAGCTTTCTAAGCAAGTTGAAACCAAAACTTAGTTAAAACAAATTACGCGTTCGCTTTTAGCGGAAGCGAAGCTTCATCGCTTGCAAGTAACTGAACCAGTTTCCGTTAGCCCCAGGGTAAACACATTTACCGATGGAGTGCGTAGGCATGTTCAAAGAGAGCGTACGCACTCCATCCTGAACCCCGCTTCACCCTATCCATACTTGGCATAGCGCATCACATTCAGGACTTCCGAACATCTCAATCCCCAGAAGTATTAGTTACATCGGGCAACCCTGATTTCAACACCTACCCCATGTGTTTCTTAGGAGTTAAGCCTGGTTCTAACTCATAAAGTTGGAAATGTTGTTAAGGGCGCTCTCACTTACCCCTTCTACTAAACCTATCGTGCTATTGTTTGCTTCGATAGTAGTTGCGCTAGGAAGTTGGGTGAATGACAGAGCCCCAAAGGTTAGACCATCATCTAAGAAGAATTTATCTATACCAACTTCAAAGTCAGTTATAAATTGACTTTGAGTACTTCTCAACACAAATATGTCGGCATCGGAACCACCAGTGAGAGTGTTCAGTGGACCATTACCTCCATCGAGTAGATCTTCACCATTACCGCCAACAAGGGTATCAACACCATTACCGCCAACAAGGGTATCAACACCATTACCGCCAACAAGGCTGTCATTACCATCACCACCTCGCAGCAGGTCATTTCCAGAGAGACCAGAAAGGGTATCGTTACCACCTTGACCATTGATAACGTCATCCGAGTTGTTGAAGCCAGAGGTGTTGTTATTTAAATCATTGAGGAAGGTTACTGTATTGGGATTAAAGACGGTGCTACGAAGTTGATTCGCATTAACAACATCAAAGCTATCTTGAATTGTCAAATCGTTATCGAACAGTATATTGCCGATGCCTTGTGAAAGGTTATCGAGATCCTCAAGATTAAAGTTTTTCAGAACCACCTTATCACTGCTATTTCCCTCAAAGGTAATCTCTAAGTCACTTCCATTCTGAGTGAGAAGTAAATTTTTTGCGGTCTGTCCTGAATCAGAAAACTCTATGATATCGACTTCGTCAATAACAGCTTGAGATGGGTTTGTCCCAGTGCCAACACCTCCGAAATCAGTAATAATGTCATTCCCTCCACCGAAGGCGTCAAATCTGTCTTGTCCACCACCTCCAATTGCAATGTCATTTCCAAAGCTACCAAAGAAGAAGTCATTTCCAGACCCACCATTAAGAATGTCATCACCTAGACCACTACTAAGAGTGTCATTTCCAGAACCACCGTTAAGGTTGTCGTCGCCAAATCCACCACGAATAGAGTCACTACCGTTCCCACCATTTAATGTCACATTAGGATTAGAGCTTGAGAATAAAATTCCATCGGCGTTGAGAGTATCATTGCCATTTCCACCATTAAGAATGTCATCACCGTCTCTTCGGGTCTCTAGAAGATCATCGCCATCTCCACCATTAAGAGTGTCACTAAGACCTCGGCTCAAGAGGGTATCGTTACCAGAGCCACCGTCAAGAATATCAATTGAAGGTGTAAATCCAGTTCTTATTTCATTGCCATCTCCAAAGAGCTGATCATCACCATCTTCACCAAAAAGGATATTGGTACTTGAAACTCCACTTGTTCCACTAGAAAGAGTGTCATTACCATTCCCACCAAAAATAGTATCTGAGGCGGGTCCACCATCGAGGTTATCATTACCTTCCCCACCAAAAAGGATGTCATTGCCAAAAAAATCATCGATAATATCATTACCCACCCCACCAATGATAGTATCATTGCCACTTTGACCATTGAGAGTATCGTTGCCAAGTTGACCATCAATTAGATCACTACCACCTCCACCATTGAGGCTGTCGTTATTCACAGTACCTGAAATTATTGCCATGGTATTTCTCCTTGATTTAAAACAGTGATAAAAATCAAAACTTATGTTGCTGATATCAATAACAGCACCCTTAAATGACTGATCAATTCAGAACCGAAAGCTGGTTGACTGACAAAAGTTCACATAGGGCGATCGGTGCAGGAATCGGTGTAGCGGTGCGCTACCCTACGAACACTCATCCAAACCCACTGATGGAAGCATCTTTTCCCACTGATGGAAGGTGTTACCTTCTCAAATTGGCTACAAATGTCATATTCTGACTGGGTGACATTACTCAGACAGGATGACAAGCGAAAACTCCCGTATCTATAATGCCCTTCTTAGGTTATTGGGTCAATCCAAACAATGGGCTGATATCAGGTATCTACATACAAGGCGTCTCGATAGTAGTTGGACTAATTCACTCAGGTAGCGTAAATCTGACAAAATGGACTATGTACATCGACTCAAGTCCTGTGTTTGCCCAACCTAAACAGGCAAGGGGTCTCCCGTTATACCCGGAGGGTTAGCGGGAGGGGAATTGCCTGTTTAGGTTGGCTGATCGAGGCCACATTCCGCAGGTGCGATCGCACTCCATCCTGACCCCCGCCTTACCCTATCCATACTTGGCATAGCGCATCACATTCAGCTGAGGGGGCGACATGAGCCCTGAAAAGCTTACTAGATTCTGCTGCTTCACCCGATAGATTATGAGGAACGCACCACCCAAAACCTTTGATATTCATGTTTGTTACCCTAATATTTTCTCTTTAATTGTAAGTGCGATCGTGTTATACTAAGTAAAAAAATATAATCAAAAAAACGTAATTAATCATGACAGCAAATAGCACTAAGCGAAAATCGACTCATAGAAAAAGTTAAAAAACTGTCCCTTGAACAAATATAACAATAATACAGGATATATAGGGTTTTTCGTAGCTATGAGAAACCCTATAGTCTTATTAAAGCGGATTTGGGTACAGACCCCAGATCCAACTTCTTCAAAGTCTGAGTAATAGAATTATTAACAGGCTAGATACCAGGCTGGCAAAGGTTGTCCTGATTGAATTCCATAGGAGCCAACGTGGTTCAAAGTCCATACGAGCCGCTTTTTGTGCAGTTTCATCCATCTCGTCAATATTCAGCGTTTGCAGTTTGTTATTCAAGGGTATGTTAATGGTGAAAGTCGGCAATTGAACAACTAGAAGGTAAGCAAGCACCGCTAAGATTATGAGCAGACGCTCCGCTCCCTCCAATTGCCCGATGCCAAGTATCCCTGAAGCCATTAGAGCCAAGATTGAACCCACCCAGACCAACACAAAAATCGGCTGATTATTCTGAATAATGCCATCCATTACCTGAAAAGCTCGGATAAACTCCCGGTCACTTAAAGTCTTGATACCCGGCATGACTACTACAGCAAAAGCAAACACGAAGCCTGCTACCAGAGAACACAGCAATGTAGCCAAGATCAATGTAATCTGAAAAACTCCTTCTATTGACATGGGAAAACCTCGTCTGTTCTATTGATTCCGAACTATTCTTCCATTTCTTTAAGGGATGCCATGAACTCGGAGCCAGTGAGTCGAGGATGATTACCTGCGAGATCATACAATGCAGGTTTCTTGTCAATGTAAATTTCCCTGGCAAGCTTAAATGGCTTTAAGTCGTCAAAAGTACCCATCCAAAGCACATACAGGTTTGCCTCTTTCAAGTGATAAAAAAGATTCGTGCCACAACGGTTACAGAAACCGCGTTCTGCCCACTCTGATGAATCAAATCGAGTGATGTTCTGCTCACCGTTAAAGCTGACCTGACCAACACTCACTGCAAAACCCGGTCCACCATTCCATCGCAGACAGATATCACAGTGGCAACTATGAACGTCCGTCTCTACCTCTTTGGCGGCATATGTGACAGCACCACATAAACAACGTCCTGTAGCTTCCATTTGAACTTCCTTAAATTGGTGATCAACTTAAAGCTTACATTTAATCAGCTTTCTTGCAGGGATGAAATTGTTACTGGCGGGTGTGCCTTGGGGTGTGCCTTAGGGTAGGTGGGGGCAGTCTGGATGGGGGATTCTATTGATGCACCAGACTCAAAACCAGATCTCAAGTGATTGGACATGGTTTGCAGGATTTTTGCGGAGCGTTCCACAAAATTAAATGAATTTTTCAGAGAATTCAAAAGTCTTCCCTAGTCCCATTAGACTCAGATCTTGAGCAGATGACAACGTACTATATAGCGTTTATCATAACTATGAGGTACACATTGTTTTGACTTATTCACTATTATCTGCTCCCTGCTTCCTGCTCCCTGTTCCCTGTTCCCTGTTCCCTGTTCCCTGTTCCCTAAAATCTATATATTTGTACCTCATAAGTTTTAGAATTGCTATAATACCCACAAGACTTTTGAGGGATTTGAGATGGCATTGAACTCTTCTGCTTCCAGTTCGCCCAATACAGATAATTGGCAAAAATCCTTACATAAAGAAGAATTCTACACTTGGCATAATTACCGTTGTGCCTATGAAGTCTATACCCCAACAGATGAAAGTGCTAAGACGAAAACTCCTCTACTATTAGTCCATCCTATTGGTGTTGGACTATCACGCTTTTTTTGGCATCGCTTTTGCCAGCAGTGGTTGAACACTGGCAATGGTCATCTAATTTATAATCCCGACTTGCTAGGATGTGGCGAAAGCGAAATGCCCCCTGTTGCTTACTACCCTATAGATTGGGCTGACCAGTTACAATATTTTTTAACAAATGTAGTCAAAAAACCGGTGATTCTGCTAGTGCAAGGGGCTTTATTACCTGTGGCACTTACCTTGATCCAAAAGCAAACTGAACCAAATTATATTCAAGGGTTAGTACTCTCAGGTCCTCCGTCTTGGTCTCTGATGACAGCAGAAACTCAATACTGGCAGCAGCGAGTTGCTTGGAATCTCCTCGAATCTCCTTTAGGTAGTGCCTTCTTTCGTTATGCTCGTCGCCGTCAATTCCTGCAAAAGTTTTCGGAAGATAAACTGTTTGCTGAGAGTTCTACAGTAGATAAGGAATGGTTAGATAATCTCCAAAAGGGAGCAATTAATCCAGCTAGCCGCTACGCAGTTTTTTCTTTTTTGGCTGGCTTTTGGCGACAAAACTATCAACAGGCGATCGCTAATACATCTCAACCTACCCTAGTAGTAGTAGGAGAGCAAGCTTCAAGTATTAGTAAGCTGGGGAAATCTGAAACACCAGAAGACCGACTAGCTCAGTATATCAAGCATCTTCCTCAAGGTGAAGGTCGTAAAATTCCTGGTCGTAATGTTTTGCCTTATGAGTCAACCTATGAGTTTGTAAAAGTTGTCGGAGATGCTATTTCTAGCTTTGAGTAGTAGTATAAATGCTTTGTAACTGCACCGATTAACCCAGGACGTGCAGTTACTGGATGTCCAACTAGCATTAGACGTTTACCAATCTTAATCAACAAAGACCAGTGCATCGCACCCATTTGGATGCGATCACTTGTTTCACAGTCTCAATAGTATCAAAGGTAGAAGAGCAAATGCTTACCGCTGATTGTATCATTCAGATGTCTGGATATCGCCTAGGTCAGGACGAGAAAGAGTTTTTCTTTCGTGATTTACCATTCATTTACCAAGAAGTGAAGGGAGAGTTTCCCGTTCACTCTGGAATGGGGGATGATAAATACCATCGCTCTCAAAAGCAGCAAAAGAAGATCAAGAAAGCAAGGAAGAAAGGGAAAAAGCGGCGGGCTGCTGTTCTAGCTAACCTATATGATGTAGATTTTTTTGACGCTTACCGCGATCAATTGTTCGGAATGATTGGAGTACTAGAAGAGCGAACACTACTAGCGGCCATACCCTTAGAAGAGTTGAGCGAAGACGAAGAGGAAGCAATAGATATCCTTACTGAGAAGGAGGAAGAATTATCAGATAGGTATGATGAGTTTCGCAATGCTATTGTACTCACCGCATGGGAGTGATCAACTCAATCATTCCATTGCTCCTCACGTAAGCATTCAGCCGTCAGCTATCAGCTATCAGCTAATGCGCTACTGTTCGCGCAGCACCTCAAGTAGTGCAATCGGTGCTAAAGGTCTGTGGCCACGCTATGGGAACAGTTTATGCCCATAGCGTACGTTACTAATGGTGCTTTTGAATAAAATAAGCTGACGGCTGACGGCTGATAGCTGAATGCTTACCTCCTCACTAGTTGCGATCGCGCTCTACCGACACTATAATATTCAGGCTTGTTACCCTAAGATTTTCTCTTTAATTGTAAGTGCGATGCTGCAAAGCAGCCGCCAAAGGCGATGAAGCGTTCGCAAAGCGTGGCCTTTGGCCTCAGCTTCCGCTAAGAGCGATCGTGTTATAGTAATTCAAAAAATATAATCAAAAAAACGTAATTAATCATGACAGCAAATAGCACTAAGCGAAAATCGACTCATAGAAAAAGTTAAAAAACTGTCCCTTGAACAAATCCAACACGAAGACAGGATATATAGCGTTTATAGAATTTATGAGGTACGCTTCTCAACCTCAAAGTCCCCCTTGATAAGGGGGATTTAGGGGGATCTATTTGTACCTCATGGCATAGAGAATTGCTATAGAAACCACAAGGAGTGGAAATTCCTAGCCCTAGGCTTACCGAACTAGATAAAATTGCCAAACAAATGAAATCATTAAAGGACTATAAAATTATTTTACGTCCCGATGACAACGGAACTTTTGTGGCCTATATTCCAGCGATTAAAGGATGTCATGCCTGGGGAGAAACTCCTGAGGCAGCCCTCTGTGAATTAAATCCTGTTTTTGAGATGATTCAAGAAGAATACCTCGAAGAAGGCAAAAATTTACCTGATGATGTCGAGGTAACTGTTTTTCATGCCAGCTAAAGCTAAAACCTTAGAAAAAGTTGCTAAACAATTAGGCTTTCAGAAAGTTCGTCAAAAAGGAAGTCATGCCCGTTGGAAGCATCCGGATGGAGCGATGCAGCGCGGTCTTGGGGGTTTCCCCCATGAGCGACTGCATCAAGAAACGGTCAACCACTATTCCTGTTCATGGTAATGCTGAGATTGGAGGTTGGTTATTTCGAGAAATACTGAAGCAGTTAGGGATTAGTGAGAAGGAATTTGATCAACTCAAAGCTCTTATAGCATTTATAGCAAGTCTTATACCCATGAGGTACAAATCTCTGGTTTTTAGGGACTTCGGAGCAGGGAGCAGGGAGCAGGGAAGAATGAAGAGGGAAGAGGGAAGAGGGAAGAGGGAAGAGGGAAGAGGGAAAAAATAATGTGTACCTCATAGCTATGATAAACGCTATATTGCAGTTAGGAGGTACACTTATCAACTTCAAAGTCCCCCTTTTTAAGGGGGATTTAGGGGGATCGCTTTGTACCTCATTAAGTCGTAGAATTGCTATATAGGGCGGGGAGTGTCAAAGCACTAAATTACCAGCCACTGACCATCGACTTCAACTTATTCAATAAATTATCCCCATCTAACTTAAGTTTCCATGGCAGCAATTCAGGGTTCTCCGGGTCTAAATTATCCCACATTTGCAACCACTTACGAGCGCTATCTTTGTCTTTTTTCGCCATGAATAATTCAATTTGAGCAGTGCAAAAATTACTAAACTCCGAAAACTGAAAGCGCTTGCGAGATATTAGAGGCTTGAGCAAAGCTTCTGCTTCTGCAATTTCTCCTTTTTTGATTTTCAACCTTGCCAGAGATATAATTGGAAATAGATAATCAGGATATTTTGATGATAGTTCTGACAAAAGGTTGTAGGCTTCTTCTGTGCGTCCTTGCATTTGATAGGTACCAGCTAAGTTATTGAGTAAATCTGGTGAGTCTGGTTCTATTTCCAAAGCTTTTTGCAGTATTTTTTCTGCCTCTACCGCTTTTTCTACTCCTCCTTTTGTCATCAACGATATAGCTTTACCCCCCAGATTTTTGACTTTACGGGAATGATTCGCCACAGTGGGCTCGTCGTGAAGCTCATAGGAGATTAGGTTAACCTCTTGCAATTCACCTTGAAACCACATTTTTACACCTTCTTGGGGCAACAGTTTGGCTTCAGACACGGTTATCGCAGCTTCATAACGCATGGCATCAGGACCGTGCTGGCTGATGGCAAAGTCCCGCAGTGCTACTAGCATTTCCGGAGTTTTGGCCAAACTAGCAAAGCGAAAAGCAAATTCTCTTCCTTGGGGGTCTCCTCTCTCCAGTAGTATGGGTATAAGAGTGTTAATCTGGGGATGTGAATCAAAATAATCCTCGGTGGTTTTGCCTAAAAGCTGTTGACCCTTTTTTTTGGAGTGGGAATCTGCCAAAGCTGATAGTTCTTTTATTGTCTTTTGTGTTAACCAGCAAGTCAAGGGGAATGCCCAAGGTGCGTGACGTTCACCAATTGGTTTCTTCAAGTCTTCCAGGTTTGCCTGTGCTAATTTTGACCCTTCCGTGTTTTCAGGGGTTTGCAACCATAATTTACGGGCTTCATCTATACGTCCCTGACGTGTTAGTGCTACTGCTACCAGGTGCGAAAACAACCCCGTAAACGACGTTCCTGAGAGTTCTCCTGAAGCTTTAACTTGCTCAAAAACTTGCAAAATTCCTTGGTCGTCACCAAAGTACGAGAGGGCTTCCGCTTTCTTTGTCCACACGTCCCAGCCCTTAGCTTGGGAATTGATCAATCTTTCACAAGTACTTTTTGCTTGTTCCATATCACCATTGAGAATATGGTAGCGAGTCAGGTTCCCAAGGGCATGGATATTGTCTGGTTGAATTTCCAGGACTTTTTGGCAATAGGCGATTGCTGTATCATTATCCCCCAAGGTAAAGCTAATCAAACTCAAGTTATTGTAAGAAAACACAAAATCAGGTCGTAGTTGAAGTAACTCTTCATTTGCCAATTGTGCTTGTTCATATTCCCCTTGGCTTAAATAAGCTTGAGCGCGTTCGTGTAATACCGCAATCTCCCAACCATCGGAGCGCGTTAAATTCATTTCAGCCAAGAGTTCATCCACCTTAGAATCTAAGTCTGCGATGGCTTCGCGGGCATCATCCGCCAAATCATGGTTGGGAAAACGACTCACAGCATTTTGAAAGGCTTCCAGGGCAAGTATTGGATGCAGGTTAGCATAGTGACCTCCCGCCAGGCCATATGCTGCATCTGCATTTTTAGGGTCTACTTTTACCAGCATTTCGCAAGCACGTTCATAAGCCGGTAAATCCTTTAATTCATAACAGACATTTACTAAATCGGAGAGAACATCTGCATTATGGGGGTAGTTATTACTCAAATTCTCCAGAACTACCTGGGCTTTTTCCCATTTTTGCTTTATCATCAAAGCTCTTGCCTTGCGAAGTTCCGGCATTAAGCTTTTAATTCCAAAACCACTACTTTTACTCAAGCCGGTTTTCTTTTTACTTGCCATTGCTAGTAACCTCCCTATTTTCTAGGGGGTAAGTAACTTTATTACTATCACGATAGTAGTAATGTCTGCACCCCCTTTTTTAGGAGTTTATTAGTGATGATGGTTTTTAAGACTATTATTTACTTTTTCTTTAACACAGGACGGGAGCAACTAGTAAAGTCTGTCTCGCTATAGAGTTAATTAGCTTGAGCTACGGTCAATCCAGGTTCCGAGATGCCCTGCCGTACCCCAGGCTCTTTCTAGAATGTTTATAGGTGTATTGTTGTACTAGTATGATTAACTAGAGACAATTTAGGAAACAAACAATGAGCAACATCTACGTATTTCATCAGGGGCGAGGAGATAGTGGCTGGCTCTGGTATAACGTTTTTGATGGCAATGAATGGGTTGGAGATCAAAAAGTTCATAAAACTGGCATGACAGGAGATCCATCAGCAGTAGTATACAATGACCTGTTATATGTCTTCCACCAAGGACGGGGAGATAGTGGCTGGCTCTGGTATAACGTTTTTGATGGCAATGAGTGGGCTGGAGATAAAGAAATTGGTAATACTGGTATAACTGCTGGCCCATCAGCAGTAGTATACAATGACCTTCTCTATGTGTTCCACCAAGGACGAGGGGATAGTGGCTGGCTCTGGTATAACGTTTTTGATGGCAATGAGTGGGCTGGGGATCAAGAGGTACCTAAAACCGGAATTACCTCTAGTCCATCAGCAGTAGTATACAATGACCTCCTCTATGTGTTCCACCAAGGACGAGGGGATAGTGGCTGGCTCTGGTATAACGTTTTTGATGGCAATGAGTGGGCTGGAGATAAAGAGGTACGCGCCACAGGGTTGACCGATGATCCAGATGCATTAGTCTACAACGGTCAAGTATACGTGTTTCACGAGGGCAGAGGTGATAACGGTTGGCTCTGGTGCAATATCTTCGATGGCAATGAGTGGGCTGGAGATCACAAGATACATAAAACTGGGATAACTGCTGGCCCATCAGCAGTCGTATATAATGACCAAATTTACCTGTTACATCAAGGGCGAGAGGACAGTGGATGGATGTGGTGTAATGTGTTTAATGGCTCTGAATGGGTTGGAGACGAAGAAGTACCCAATACTGGTATTTCTGAAGGACCAGGTGCAGTGATTTACTAATTAGTTCGCATTGGAGAATTAAGAATTAAGAATTAAGAATTAAGAATTAATTCTGTCCTCCTTACAGTCGGATTAGAATTTGCTCTCGTTCCGTGATGGGATAGGGATAGGAATTTTCCTGCTTCGGTTCCCTCTTTTGTCCAAGCTGCTCAAGAGGCTCCATAGCTTCGTGATAATCGAGCTTGATGATGAATAAATCGTGTCTTTGCCATTATGATAGAGTTACCTAAACTGTGGTTTGGGAGAGAGCCGCGCTTGTGGCAGGTCAAGCGAAAAGCGCAGCTCTTTTCGCCATGAATATATTATAAATAGTGCCTAGGGTTGTTGTAAAGTTTAAAATCAAAAAAATCGATATAAATTATTTCTAATGTAATAATTAGTTACAGTTAAACTTGATAATTGTAACTAGTTTAGGTAATAGCTGGAATCGAGAATAAAGCAAAAGTAAAGTAAGCATTAAACTATTAGTTATCAGCTAATGCGCTACGCGCACACTACCTGAATAGCTTTTGAATGAAAGAGGTGAGCATTAGTTTAATCTCTGTTAGGGAAAGCTGACAGCTGCACTGGATGGGATAATCCAGGGAATGTAGAGAGATGGGGTTTGGGTGTGCGATCGCCTTTGGCTGCCCATAGCGCATCGCAGCTGCACCTGGACGGGACAAGCCAGGAGATGTCGAGATGGGCTTGAGTGTGCGATCGCCCATTGGTGACAAGTTAAGAGAAAAAGCCTTTTGTCAAGAGGGGGGATTGCCTCAGGGTTCGAGTCGTGTGAAACTCAGAACAGACAAGTAATTGAGCCATGGTGAATCCTGATGAGCGGCCACCGAA
>NZ_JAAHHM010000113.1:0-20591 GCF_010692445.1 Moorena sp. SIO3E8
CCTGGCTCATACTGCTGCGGTTGCGCCTGTCGAGTCCTTCGGTTTTTTCTCTCAAAACACTGCTACAGGACAGCTTGGGTTAAAAAACTCTTCCCCATTCTATCGTCTTTCTATAAGAGCCGCACCCTAAAGCAATGGCAATTTCTTCACCATCCCTAAGGAATCGGAGCCAAGAGGTATCAAGATCGCAGGATCTTGCTCAGTTTCCTAGTGTTGCAAGACTTTTGTGGAAGTCGAGTACTCTCACCAAGAAAATAGAGCTAAACAGCAACCAGAAATTATATACAGGGGATAGAGGGCCGCCAGGGTATTAAGAGAATAGATCCCCCTCCCGTCCCCCTTAATAAGGGGGAAGCCAGAGGAAGCTTTGCTTTTTTCGTCATCGAGAGGCTCTTGTTCCTCCCTTGCTAAGGGGGGTTAGGGGGGATCAACAGGGATTGAACTTGGCAAACCCAAGCATTATTGGCTGGTGTGTTTTTTCACGACCAGCTAACATTGTCATGCATCAAGACAGACAGAAAAAGGAGGTAAAAAAGGAAAGTTTTATTAGCGGTTTATCTAACAAACCCTGTAATTTCTGAGTATTGGTTAACTTACCAGCAATCAACCTTTGCGATCGCGAGGCAAGTCGGTTTTGTTTAAGTAAAAGTTAAGACATATTTCTGTTCCCTGTTCCCTGTTCCCTGTTCCCTTTAAACCAAAATACTATGTCCTAATCTATACTTGCCTTGCTATACTATAAAACAGCACATTTAAGGAAAAAAAATTTAGTTGTCACAAACAATCAAAATTTTCGTTCTAGAAGCAGAAAGGTGAATAACTGAAGCATGGTCACCCATCACCCTCCTGTCACTTTTCCCCAACTATGATCCAATAACCGATCAAGTTGGTGTCACGCAAAGGGAAGTTGTGGAAAAGAAAAGAGTCCGTTGGAACCCTATTGTCTAATAAGATTTCCAGACAACTCCACCAACTTCAACTTGCAGAAAATAGAAACAATAAACAGCAATAAAAAACATGAAGACAATCAAAACTAGCCTAAGCAAAGTGTTAACTCTAGCCGTAGTAGCACTTACTGTACTATTCAGCTTCGCTGTTAATCCTGGTGTGGCTCAAGCCGACGGTTATTGCTGCGGAGGAGATGTCACCTACCTGCAGAATCCCCAAGAGCACTTTTGCTTAGTCGAAGCTGCTCCTGGTTATGAGTATGAAGCCGCTATACTACACAACGAATCTCCCGAGGAAGCAGTAGTAATAGACGCATCTACAGGCGAGCCAACCTTCATACCCCCATTTGGCGATAACATCCTGCGCCTGCCTCAGTATAGTGTCTTCTATCTAGTGGAAGGAAACGGACCAGTGGACTTTCACTGCGTACAATAAAAACAGCAAGCCAGTACACAAGGTAATCAATTATTTCAGCTAATTTTTACCTGAAATAACCAAACCCTTAGGAATTGATTATCTAAGGCATCGCCGCTAAATAGGTTATAACTCTTACCCACTCTACGCTATCTGTAAGCCTTCGAGTGAGAGGTAATAACCTAAAACATCAAAGCCCCGAGAGATTCTAGTAATGTAGATCTGGTCGGGGTGTTTTTGTATTTTCTAGCAATTATTATACTCATCAAGTACAAGTTTCTGGGTTTTAGGGAATAGGGAATAGGGAATAGGGAATAGGGAGCAGGGAGTAGGGAATAGGGAATAGGGAATAGGGAATACAATCCTGTATACCTAATAGTTATGCAAACCGCTGTAACTATATTATTTATTATAGTAAATCTAAATTTATATGATAGTTTACTACTTACATGTTAGGCGATCAGGCTACCATAATTATCCTTAAATTTACTATTTAAAATTAGCGTTATTGTAGTGTATATATAAGAATATCGCTGTTTTTTAGTAATCCTAAAATTACCCAATTTTTTTTTTTAAAACCCTTGACAAATAAAATTATAATCATTACAATAATCATTACATTACCACAATGAGTTCAATTGTTAAGTTATGCGACAAGGATTTACTCAAAACTTCAAAAAACAACTTGCTCAGCACACTCTAAAAGGGTCTCGGGAAGCAGTAATCTATAGTATGCAGACGATGTATGCCCTAGGCTATGCCGAGATTTGCGAATGGACTCCTTTGGAGCCGACTGACGTTCCAGGCGAAGTTATGACTACACTAAACAAGTATTGGCTGTTGCCATAACACCTTGTCTTGATGCAATAGCGAGTGGGGGAAACCCCCTTTGGCGGCGCTGCATCGCTAAATTTCTGGGGGGGTTTCCCCCCCAGTCAAAAATTCCGGTCTGCTCAAATAGGATCAGATCAGGTTAGGTTTGGTAACTGAGTGACATAGGGATGCAGCGCACCTAAAACAATTTCAACGGACTTATTGTGGAGTTGAAATAGCCGTGGATAGTATTTCTACGGCTATTTTTTTGTAAGTATTCAGCTATCAGCTATCAGCGGTCAGTAATCAGCTATCAGCTATCAGCTTATACTTCACAGGCTAGAAGCCTGTGCCACACTATAGCTTTTACTACTTCCCCTTGATTAGCTGACAGCTGACGGCTGACGGCTGACGGCTGACGGCTGACGGCTGACGGCTGAATCCTTACGCGCTGTTGATTAGATTGATTTAGAACTGGGATAGTCTTAAAAGACAAGCTGCTGGAAAAATCAAATATTCCAGGAAAAAGAGTTTCCAGATAAACTGATAAAAACTAGCGATCGCATTTTTATCCTCCAAGTCTACCTGGTAAGAGCGCCACCACATTACCGCTAATGCGACCAGATGAGTCCCTACCAAGAAGAGGATATTTACTGAATCGAGGAGCAACACACTAGCTAGCACCATGGCGAGATAGCAAGCAGTAATTACTCCCCGTGCTATATTAAATACCGCCAATTTACCGAGGCGGATGGTAAAGGTAGTGATATTGAAACGCTTATCCCCATCGATATCTGGGACATCTTTGAATATTGCGATCGCAACGGAAAAGACTAAGATAAACCAGGTCAATGCCCACACTGCTGCAGTGGGCATCATCACTTGTCCCTGTTGCAATGCCCAACTAAAGTGTAAAAACAGACCTAAATTAACGATTGCTCCCCGTACTGAAAAAATACATAGCGCTGCCCAAAAGGGAAACCGCTTCAGGCGGATCGGTGGCAAGGAATAGGATGTACCAATTGCTAAACTAATACTGACCATCAACAACAACCACGGCCCGAATAACCAAGCCAACAGTAGCGCTAGGATACCAGTTACCGCCACAATCCCCTGACCGAGTTGCAGAGAAAACTCCCCTGCAGCGATGGGAAGATGGGGTTTATTAATCCGGTCAATCTCCACATCGTGCAATTGATTTAGTCCTACGATATAGACATTACCGCACAAACAAGCAATCCAAGCTCCCAGCAGTTGACCGAACCCTTGCCAAGTCCAACCACTGTTAGTCATGGACACAGCAATGAGATAGAGGGCAAAAACACTAAAACTCGTCCCAATAATGGTATGGGGACGAGAAAATTTCCAGAAACTGTACAGCCAAGCCGCTGGTTGCTGCAATAGATTAATCGAGGAAGGAGTAGATGCTTTAGAGGAAATCTGACTCATAGATCAGGTTAATAGTATTAGGGATTAGGGGTGAGAGTAATGGTTTTACTACATAATGCTTAGTGTAAGGGTTCTTAATACATAAGCATTCAGGGGTCAGCCGTCAGTCGTCAGCTTATTTTATTCAAAAGCTGTTCGGTTTAGCTTGGCCTACGGCCAATGGCTGATGGCTGATAGCTGATAGCTGATGGCTGATAGCTGATAGCTGATAGCTGATAGCTGATAGCTGATAGCTGATAGCTGATAGCTGATAGCTGATAGCTGATAGCTTACCTTAATCCCTAATCCCTAATGCCCTACACCTGTACCGGCGTCCGATAATCTCTTCTCTCCTCGAAATTCCCTGCTGGTTCTTCCTCAAGGTTAGTAATTAAACGAACTCCGCGCTTAAAGGTAAGGTAATGCCATGCCCACTGAATCATTACCAGCAACTTATTATCAAACTCAATCAGGAAGAAGATGTGGATAAAAATCCAGGCTAGCCAAGCGGGGAAACCAGAGAACTTAACAAACCCCAAATCCACTACTGCGGCATTCCGTCCAATCACCGCTAAATTACCATAATCCTGGTAATGGAAATCTGCTACTGTCTCCTCCTTAAGGCGCTTCTGAATCAGAGTAGATACATACTTGCCTTGTTGCATCGCCACTGGCGCAACTCCTGGTAGGGGCTTACCAGTTTGATGAGAGAAATTCGCCAAATCACCAATCACAAAAATATCGGGATGTCCTGCCAAGCTCATATCCGGTTGTACTATCACCCGTCCAGCCCGGTCTAACTCCGCACCAGTCGCCTCTGACAGCGCCTTGCC
This sequence comes from Moorena sp. SIO3E8, assembly GCF_010692445.1. Classification (NCBI taxonomy): domain Bacteria; kingdom Bacillati; phylum Cyanobacteriota; class Cyanophyceae; order Coleofasciculales; family Coleofasciculaceae; genus Moorena; species Moorena sp. SIO3E8. The sequence continues at coordinate 4,437 of NZ_JAAHHM010000113.1, forward strand.
CATGGCAGAGGCTTTCATCCCTGCTGCCCACAGAACAGTTTTGGCGTTAATTTCCTCTACCTGCTCTCCTCGACGCATGGTAACTATATCATTATCAATATTAGTAACTAGAGTCTTTGTCTGTACTGTTACTCCTAACCGTTCCAGAGAATTTTGGGCTTTTACTGATAACTCCGGTGGGTAAGGAGGCAAAATCCGATCCATCCCTTCCAACAGCAAAATCCTCGCTTCGGAAGTATCAATGTCGCGGAAGTCATCTTTTAACGTGTTGTATGCCAATTCTGCCATGGCCCCTGCTAATTCCACTCCAGTTGGTCCGCCTCCTACCAACACAAAGGTCAACCAAGCACGACGTTTGTCGGGGTCAGTTTCTTTTTCTGCCGCTTCAAAGGCAGAATAAATCCGACGTCTAATATCTAGGGCATCTTCAATGGTTTTCAAACCAGGAGCATCTTTTGCCCATTGATCATTACCGAAGTAGTGGTGGCTAACGCCAGTCGCCACGATCAGGGAGTCGTAAGATATTTCTTTGTCTGCTAGTTGAACGGTTTTCTGGTTCGGGTCAAGACCAATTACTTTCCCCATCAGCACTTGAGTATTTTTCTGGTGACTCAGGATTGCCCGCAGGGGTGAGGAAATATCACCTGCTGATAAGCCCCCGGTAGCAACTTGGTAGAGTAGGGGCTGGAACAAATGAAAGTTGCGTTTATCGATTAGAGTTACTTTCACTGGTGCCTTTCTCAGAGCCTGAGCAGCATAGAGTCCACCAAATCCACCACCAATAATGACCACATGGTGAGGAGTAGTGGTCTTTGCTTCACTAACCATAGAACTAACCATAGAACTAACCATAGAATGTCTTACCTCTCCTGAATTTGTTTACCAGGACTTACGCGGTTAACTTGATTTCGCCCCCCTAGCCCCCCAATTTTGGGGGGAAATTGAGTTAAAGTCCCCCAGAATTGGGGGATTTAGGGGGCAAATGCGTAAGTCCTATTTACTATTGATTACGAATAACGTCCCTGCCTTAACCGTAGACCTTTGGCAAAAGTCATTTATTAGGAGGTAACTATCGTAGTTATCACGCTGTTGTTGTCTATTTACGCAAGAGGTCTCGTCTTTCCCGAGGCTTCTTAATATAATTTAACATTAAAAACTATTAACTGTGTCGTAAAAACCACCCAATTTAATAATATAATGATAAGTTTAATTTTTAACTAACATAAGATCCCCAAAACAAGCTAAACCTGGATTGTCAATCCTAGGAATTTTGACACTCCTCGTCCTTCTAGGACGGGGATTCTTTCTTCGTTGGGATTCCAATGAACTTGCCCTCAGAAAGCATCTTGACCGTGTGTCCCACGGCTGCAAGTCCGCGTATAGCGACTACTTGAGCGGCTGCCACATCTCTATCTGTGGTATAACCGCAATGTTCACAATGATGTACACGCTCAGCTAACGTCTTTTTGCCAGTTTCAGTTAAGCAATTGGGACATACCTGACTAGTCTTCTTGCTGTCTACTTTCTGAAAATAAACGCCACGCTTGAAACAGCATTGCTCCAATACTTGGAAAAACTGACCCCATCCTGCGTCTAGGCAATGCTTAGCTAGTATTCCTCTGGCTAATCCTTTGAGGTTCAAATCTTCGACAAAGATCATCCCACCCCAATCACAGAGGTTATGAGCCAGTTCCCAGTAGTAATTCTTCCTAACGTTAGCTATTCGTTCGTGCAGTTTAGCGAGTTTTGCTTGTGCCTTGCGACGGTTACTACTTCCCTTGCGCTTCCTGCTTATCCTCCGTTGCAGCAATTTCAGCTTGCTTTCGAGGCGTTTGAAAGGACGCGGATTGGGAAACAATCTACCATTACTGACAGCAGCAAAATGTGAAATTCCCACATCAATACCCAAGGGTTCCCCATGAGGTATAACCTGAGGAACATCAACATCCCATTGCAAAGTCAACAGGACATACCAGCCAGTAGCACGCCTGACTACCCTAGCTTGCTTGACTGCAGCATCTGCGGGTATCTCTCGTGATTGCCGCATCTTCACCCAACCAATCTTGGGCAACTTAACTCTCCCAGATTCAATCGGTTTGACTCCTAGTTGTGGAAAGACAAAAGACCGCATCTGTCCCTGTTTCTTAAAGCGGGGGAAGCCATGACCTTGTTCCCACATACTGACAAAAGCTTTCTCCAATCTTTTGAGTGTTTGCTGCAACACATGCACCTGGACAGCTCTTAACTGCTCAATAGCTTTCCTGGCAGCAGTTAAACCACGGCACTGACTGGCATAAGTAGGACGTTTAGCATCCGCTGAAATGATGTATTCACTACGGAGAGAGCAAGCGTTAATCTGACAGCTACGAGACCGGTACCAATCTTTGCGTTCAGCTAGCCCATAGTTATAAACCTTGCGGCATTGCTCAAGCCAGTCCTCAAACAAAGATACTTGTTTGGCAGTAGGCTTTAGTTTGAACTCATAGGTTAGATTGAACACTTTACTCACCTCCTTGATTTAAGTATACTACTTCCTTGAACTAACGTTATGCCTTAACTCAAGAAAACAAAGATAATTAAAGCCGCCTCGGAAATTACCGTAGGAGGAGGTAGCCTTATTACAAGAGACTTAAACCTTTTACAAATAACCTGCCGAGTATAAAGGCTACCTCCTCCAAGGTTTCGTATCCTAGAAGCACAGGGCTTGAATCCCATTATTCTTGGTCAGGGTTTGGTAACAGTTGGTTGTTATTCGAGTCAGTGTGATGCACATTGGATTTCTCAACCCTCACGGTAATTTTGACCATAAAAATAGCTACATTAGCGAACATCCCGATTTCGGTGGTCAGTTGGTCTATGTCAGGCAAGTCGCAGATGCGATCGCAAAACAAGGTCACCAAGTAGATATTCTCACCCGCCAAATCATTGATCCGGATTGGCCAGAATTTGCCGAGACATTTGATGGCTATGGGAGTGTAGACAACCTCCGGATTATCCGATTGCCAGCCGGACCACAAGAGTTCCTGCGCAAGGAGTTGTTATGGCCCCATCTCGTCCAAGACTGGGTACCAAACATCCTGGAATTTTATCGAGAGGAAGGTAAGTTCCCCGATATCATGACTACCCACTACAGTGATGGGGGAGTGTGTGGGGTGCTGATTGAGCAACAGACAGGGATACCTTTTACTTTCACAGGTCATTCCCTGGGGGCTCAAAAAATGGATAAACTCCAGGTCACTCCTGAGAATCTGGCTCAAATCGATCACTATTACAATTTCCGATACCGGATCCTAGCGGAACGGTTGAGCATGAATCACTCAGCCCTCAATATTACTAATACGGCACAAGAGCGGTTCCAACAGTACAGTCATCATGCTTATCGTGGAGCAGTGGATGTAGAAGCTGATCATCGATTTGCCGTGATTGCACCGGGAGTCAATGCCTCTGTGTTTGGTTCCGATGCGATCGCTCATAATGAACAAGCGACTTATCAACTGATTGAAGAGCGATTGCGCCGGGACATCAGTGAGTCAAGGCGGAGTCTACCGGCTATCTTGGCATCCAGCCGTTTAGACCCCAAGAAAAACCTCCTAGGTTTGGTGCAAGCATTTGCTGACGATGTGATAGTGCAACAGAAAGCCAATGTGGTGCTGATTACTGGTGGCTTGGATAACCCTTTGCAAGAAAAAGTCCACGATCAACAGACCGAAAAACTAGTAATCGGTCCCATCCGGGAAATAGTACGAGAAAAAAATTTGTGGGGTAAAATTAGCGCTTTTTCAGTACCCGATCAACCAGCACTAGCCGCTTCCTATCGCTATTTTGCTCAGCGTGGTTCCGTGTTTACTCTTACCTCTTTGTTTGAACCCTTTGGTCTTGCTCCTTTAGAAGCAGCAGCAGCTGGATTACCGATAGTGGTAACAAAAAATAGTGGTGTTGGTGAAAGTCTAAAAGTAGGAGATGAAGACTATGGTATGTTAGTCGATCCCAGTGATCCAGCAGATATTGCTAGAGGCATCAGGGAAATACTCTGTGATCAACACCTGTGGCAAAGGTTGCATAAACGTTGTCAGGAGTATATTTTGGAATATTACACCTGGGATAGCACCGCTTTAAACTACTTGAGCCGAATCAAACAGATTATTTCTGAACCATCAGCAAATCCTGGTGTTGAATTACTTCCGATCCATTGTTATTTCCGTGCTCCACAGCCAGAGAATGATATTTCTTTGGAAGAATTGAGCGACTGGTATTTTGTTGACGATTATAGCCATCCTATCTGATTCGTCAAATATATTAGCCGAATAGTGGCAAAATATATCGCTACAACCCTTGCCCAGCAATAATTTGCGAGTTTTAATAAAATACAAATAATTGAGGATTGCTATAGCTGTCGCGCTTTTTTTTTATACAATTTTTTGTGGTTACGATTTTTTATGATACAATGCTTTAAGAACAAAGTTAAAAATCATTAAAAGCCTGCTCCAGAGAGACTTAGCAGTTCGTTGAAGTGACAGATCTGAGTCGATAGACGTTTGAAGTTCTAGTAGAAACCTACATTTGTTATGAAAGTAACTCCAGAGCAGATTAAGACTGTATACGACCAAAGCAATGCTGTTCAACATTACTTATCTAAAAGTCGCCGTGACGGTGTAAAAGTTGATTGGGAGGAGCCATTCTCTCGTTCAGTGTTTAAGCAAGCAATCGCCCCAGTGAGAAAAAATAAGGGGGAGAAACTACGGGTTGTTGATATTGGTGCAGGCACAGGTGATGGATATGTGTTGCTGTCAACGCTATTGTTAAAAGACCCAGAACTAAGTGGTAGCTATGAGCTAGAGTACTTGGGAGTTGATATTAGTACCCAAATGGTGGAAACTGCCATAAATTTATATGGTAACCACAGTAACGTTGGGTTTGAATGTGCGGATATTCGGACTAGCAAGCTCGCTCGACCCTTCGATTTATATCTTTCTTGCGGCGTTCCCTACTCTCATCTGACTCACAAGGAGCTTGACCAAGCCTTAAAGATGATTGTGACCAATGTTTGCGAGAATCGCTCCCGGTGTGCTGTGATTGTCGATGTTTTGGGGCGCTACAGTATCGAGTGGACACCCCAATGGCAGAACAGCCGTTGGAATTACTCCATGAGCTTTTTCCAGAGCGAAGGGGATAAAGACCCTACATGGATGAGTTTTTACTCCCATGAACACTTGCAAGAAATTATGCAGCAGGCAGCCAATGCCGTAGGCTGTCCTGTTGAGAAGTTTCAGTTTTTCGATCGCTCGATTATGGTTGGTCGCCATACCTCAACAAGGCAGTTTAACCCAGGGTTGCCCAAGTATCGCGACCTAGTCAATAGTTTGCTCTCACCCTCACAACAGACAGACTTAAGCCAACTAATCTTCCGAGTCGAGTTAGGAGCGGCACCAGAGCACATCTTAGATTTCTTCAGGAAATTCTCTAGTTGCTGGAACCGTTTGGTGAGTGACGCCACAGAGCTATTGGGTGAGCCTTTGGCGGTCGCGACCGTTGAGTTGCCCCCTGAAGTTCAAGGATTTAAGGCAGCCGCCCAGCAAGAATTGCAACAGATTTCCGACAAACAGCTGTACCGACAGAAGCTAGAGTCTATGCTAGCTCAAGCGTTGCGGAAATTGGAGGCAACGCAACAACCGGGCTATGGTGTGGGTCATGACCTGTTTGGGGTAATGTGGTTAGACGCCACCAGACTCTAGCTTTTGTAGCTTCTTGATACTTTAAGTGGTTAGTAGATCAGTATAGCGGTTTTCAATTTGGTGAGGTACAGAGTCCCTGGTTTTAGGGAACAGGGAACAGGAAAAAAATTCTGTGTACCTCATTAGGTTATAAACCGCTATAGAGATAGTATTTGCTCTTACTGATCTGCTATCCTCATGTTGTTTATTGGTCGAGCTGGGATTATGGCTTTTTTAGTAACCAATGATGATGGGATTGATGCTCCCGGCATTCGGGCATTGCACAAAGCATTATTCCAAGTAACAAGCGATCGCATTGCAGTCGTTGCGCCTAAACACCACCAGTCCGGCTGTGGCCATCAGGTCAATATTCGCACAGTTATTCCAGTGGAATGGCGATCGGACACTGAGGTGAGTGTAGACAGTACGCCCGCTGATTGTGTGCGTTTGGGGGTCAACTATCTCTACGACGATATCGAGTTTGTTGTATCTGGAATTAATGGGGGCTGCAATCTGGGCTCAGACATTTATCCCTCAGGAACCATAGCGGCGGCTAGAGAGGCCACAATACACGGCCTGAACGCGATCGCTTTTTCTCATTTTAAGAGAACTGACTGGGAGATAGACTGGGAGCTGGCGACGGAATGGACGGTTCGGGTGTTGCACAAGTTATTAGACCAACCGTCTGACCCTGGCACCTTCTGGAGCGTCAACTTTCCCCACCTAGAACCAGACGCACCCGAGCCAGAGATAGTCTTTTGTTCCCTCTGTACCCGTCCTCTACTGACAGAATTTGTAAAGCAAGAGGACGGATATCTTTATGTGGGAGATGACATCAACCGCAAATCTGATTCAGGAACAGACGTTGATGTGTGTTTGTCAGGAAATATTGCGATCACCCAGGTTAGTTTATGGTAAATTTTGTAAAATAAGCCCGTTATCTGCTCTAAGTTCATGCTGAAAGTGGCAACAGTCACTGTAATCCAGGAAGTTAATCAACCTGATGAACTAATTCCTGTATTGGTTTTGTGTCCATCTCAAGATGAGAAGCAGTTATTGTCTAGCGCTGACTTTTCTGCTTATTGCTTCCATTGCCTAGAGTATTCATCTCTACAAACAACGCCACCTAAACTCAAAGGTCAAGTCGATTTAGTAGCCTTTTGCCAAGATGCGATCGCTTATGCCAAAGTACATAAGATTGCAGCTGTTTATTACAGCTTCGATATCGCTAATTTAGTAGCTGCCGTGGTTTGTCAAAGCCTCAATATCTTTGGCCCTCGTCTTGAAAGTATATTGCAGTGTTTTCATAAGTTTTATGCCCGTGAAATTGACTCATATCCCCCCGGTTACAGTGTTGTACAACTGGACAATGAAAAAGATATTTTAATTGACAAGGACATTGTAAATACCCTGAGGTTTCCCGTATTTGTTAAACCAGTTTGCTCGAGTTACGGGATGTTTTGTGGCAAGGTCGATCAACCTGAACAGTTACAACAGGTATGTAAAGATCTAGCCAGGGCTTATCAACCTTGGTGGCAAATGTATCGAGATTTATTCCAAGCATTTGTTGATGGCACAAAATACCCCTTAGCTGTAACATCTCAAGTTCCGCTTTTAGTTGAAGATCTGATTTCCGGTCAACCCTTAACCTGTGATGGCTTTGTTTATAGAGGACAGGTTCATTTTTTGGGTTTAGTGGATACCGTGGAAGCAAAGGACGGGTCAGTGGATTGTTATGTCTTTCCCTCTCAAGTGAGTCAGGCACAACAAAGGGCTATTTACGAACGAGTAGCTAATTTTATTCAAGATAGCGGTTTAGACAATAGCTTTTTCTGCGCTGAATTTTGGCTTCAAGAGCAAGGCTCCCCGGTCTTAATTGAAATGAATGCCCGGATGAGTGCTACATTTGGCTTTTTGTATCAGCAGAGTCTGAATTTTAATTTACCCAAAGCAGCTCTGACATTAGCCCAGGGAATTTGTCCAGATATTCCAAGCCAGACATTAGTAGAAAAAACACCCACCAGTTGTCGCCTGTATCTGTCAACTCGTAACAATGGTCTCGCCTCAACACTGTTTGATTTTAGCCTTGCCCAACAAACCCTCAGTTGCTCACAACTGATTACCTTTAATTGTGAAGCAGCAGACCAAATTAAAAATACTTACTATCATCCCACTCCACTGGCAGAACTAAACCTGGTTGGTTCTAACCGAGCTGCCCTACAGTTTTATGGTCAGCATCTACGCAATGCATTACTGCTAGAACGACGCTCCCCAGCCTATCAAATTGCCGTGGCCCAAGACTGCGTTCTCCAGGGGGGTGAGGGACTCTACTATGACCCCAGAAGTAATCAACTATTCTGCCTGGACTACGGTAATCCTCAGCTGATTCAACTGTGCTTAACAACCCGCAAGGTGCAGCGGTTCCCATTACCTGGTTTGTGTTACGGTCTTGCCCTATCGGGGACGGAAACTGTGGTGTTGTCTGGGGAGTTGGGACTGGTGGAGTTAAATCTCAATACCAAAGAGATCATACCAATTATCCAAGACTATCAGGGTAAACAGTTGGTTTGCAATGATGTAGTTATTGACAAAAACGGAAACATTTGGTTCAACACCATCGATGAGGATGCCACAGCAATTAGGGGAACAGGGGCACTGCTAGCCTGCAATCCCCAGGGGCAAGTCCAGGAAGTTTTTGCGGGGCTAGGTTATGCCAACGGCATGGGACTATCACCAGATGGGCGATCGCTCTACGTTGTGGATAGCTTAGAAAGGTCTGTTCATGTCTTCGTTCTCAATTCGGATCGAACTGAAGCAACCCTACCCGATATTCATGACCATCACAAATTTATCGTTGCCGATGAAACTGAAGGAGTACCCGATGGATTGGCTGTAGATGGGGCAGGTCGTCTTTGGCTCACATTTTGGTTTGGTGGCAAAGTAGTCTGTATCGATCCGCAATCTCAAGCAAGAGTCAGAGAGATTGTTCTACCTGTGATCAATATTAGCAGCGTGACCATTGTTGATTCTAAATGCGATCGCACTGCCGAATCACCCTGCAAATTGTTTGCTTGCTCATCTGCTGTTCCTTGGCTAGGGGGAAAAGTCTTAGCACCCTGGTATGCAGGTGATTTGCCAGTTGATAGACAAGGATACCTTTTTGAAATCGATATCGAATTATAGCAATTATCATAGCTATGAGGTACACAATTTCGGGATTTTAGGGAACAGGGAACAGGGAACAGGGAACAGATAAGAGGCAATAGTGTATAGCGATGCGCTACATCAAGAGGTGCGACCCGTGGCGAATTTAATAATTAGATGCGGAAAGCGCACCTAACAGGGAATCAACATCAAAGAAGCCTGTACCTCATAAATGCGAGAAACGCTATATAAAATTTCTCCTAAGGTTAGGGAAAACCCATTCAACATAATACTTAAAAGGCTTTTCCTGCCTATATTCTGCCTAAGCATATGCCCTACGCCCACGCTATGCGAACAGCAGTCAGCAGTCAGCGTTCAGCCGTTGGCCTTGGGCTTTTCCCCAGACTTTCAATTCTCTAAAATCTCGAACTATAAAATTATCCCGCAAGAGGTTTATTTTAAGCTGACGGCTGACAGCTGACGGCTGACAGCTGTTCGCGTAGCGTGGCCTACGGCCAACGGCTAAATGCTTACAAACCAACCCATTTTTTTTGGTGAAAAAAGTACCCTTGTGGGTACTGTCAGAGTCATAAATTACTTTTTACATTTGAATAGAGACCTTTAAAACATATCAAAATTCTTTTTCCTAAGGAGTTCCCATGGCAAATCGTTCAGAGAAGTCTTTTGACGTTCGCCTCGACGCTGCAAAATTAGCCAGAAGTCGAGACTATCCTACCCATAAAGCCAATGGGGATGAACAGCGACACGCTGATGATCAGTATTTTATGTCCTTTACCAAAGGGCTACCTCACAACCCTGATACAGGGCTACTAGAAGACCCACAGGATTTTGTGGAGTTTCGCCGTGCAGTAGACGATGGCTTTATTGATCCCTTCTCTGCTCGGGTACGTCATGGTGCCAAATTTGAGGTAGTATTTACAGGTGAAGACTACACTATTAAGGCTGAAACTGACCCTGATCTGCTTGAGGACTTTAGACAATGGGAAGCACCAACTGCAGGGGTTGCCTTTGAGCTAAACGGACCAGATCCACAAGCGGTTACCATGCCTCCAGCACCACCGTTAATCGATGCTAACGGTAAGGCTAACCAAGAGCTAATTTTTGAGATAGCAGAAGTCTACGAATTAGCCATACTGCGGGATCAGCCCCTCAATGACTTTGAGAAAAGAGGATCGAATAGCAAAATCGAGAGTTCTATCAATCGTCTCAATGCCCTCGACTATATTCGCAACCAAACTGGACGACCTCGTAAGGTGAATGGCAGAGGCAGGCTTGATGAGCAAACCGTATTCCGAGGCTCTTCTCCAGGAGTAGAAGTCGGTCCCTATCTCTCTCAGTTTCTACTGATGGGTAATGTTGATCTCAATGGTGGTGGCAACGTTGCAGAAGGGAAAATTACCTATGGTGCTTTGCAAATTGATCAAAAGGTTCCCATTGCAACACCTAACCTAGATTACATGACCAACATGGAAGACTATGTCTTGGTTCAGCGTGGGATTAAGCAAGACAGAGAAAGCTATGTTTTAGAGAATGATCAAAACCCTAAGCTACCAGATCGTCCAGCTCGTCGGTTTATCTCCACTCCCCGAGATTTAGCTACTTATGTTCATTACGATGCTCTCTATGAAGCGTATCTCAACGCTTGCATCATTCTCCTGGGGATGCAAACACCCTTCGATCCTGGTTTTGATCATCTTTCTGGGGGTGGTGTGGCAGCAGGTAATCCAGCAACCCGTCGCAATGCTAATGGTTTTGCCCTTTATGGCGGTCCACACATCTTAACGTTGGTTACTGAAGTAGCGACACGAGCACTCAAAGCTGTCCGCTTCCAGAAGTTCAATAACCATATTCGCCTGCGACCAGAGGCATTAGCAGCCCGGATTGAACTATTACGGCGATTTCAAGACCTACCTAATGAAGCTAAAGCTAGTGTACCCAGAGCATTACTCAAGTACATTAGAAGGTTTCAACGTGAACTAGAAAGCAACGGTACTCTCAACTTCATTTTGGAACTAGCCAATCAAAATGGCTCTGGCTCACAGAATTATCTACTACCAATGGCATTTCCTGAAGGGTCTCCCATGCACCCTGCCTATGGTGCAGGACATGCCACTGTTGCTGGAGCCTGTGTGACTATGCTTAAAGCATTCTTTGATACCAGTGCAGTTTTAGTAGAAACACCAGTCAAAAACCCAAAACCCGGACAACCAAGGACACAGATCAGATTTAAACGCTATAGCCCCAAAGATCAGGCTATTGTGTTCCGTGCCCCTGATCTGTCTGCCTCAAAAGATCAGGCGAGACTGGTTTCAGAGCGATCCAGGGAGTTTCTGACTCTGGAGGGTGAGTTGAACAAACTCGCTGCCAATATTTCTATTGGTCGCAATATGGCTGGCGTTCACTACTTTACTGACTACTATGATAGTTTGCGCATGGGTGAAGAAATTGCCATCGGTATTCTGGAAGAACAAGCATTGACTTATTCCACTGATCCCTTTGTGCTGTCTCTGCCAACCTTCGATGGAGACGTGATTCGGATCGGTGCCCGTTAACCTTTGACCTGCTTAATGATGGGGATTTCTTTGAATACCCATCATTAAGGAGATGGGGAGATGGGGAGATGGGGAAGATTTTGATAAAGGGTAATTGTAAACTATCAGCTGATAGCTCTTCGCGTAGCGTGGGCGTAGCGCATTAGCTGACGGCTGATAGCTTACGAGTAATTATACTAAAATGATATAATGAACCTAAGATAATCGACCCTTGTCATCCAAGATGATCTATATTTTTTATGATGATTCCATCTGAATTTAACACAGTTTTTAGATACCAACTCTGGATAGACCACAAGTCGATGATTTGACTTTTTCTGGGATTGTTCCATCCGTATTTATACTTAGACAGCAAGACCCTCCGCTCTGTCACCTTTCGTACTACAAAACGAAGTGCGGAATGTGGGATGGACAAAATACCAAATAGCACCAATGTGATTTTCAAGCGATTTGGACCTGATGCAATTAGCGATCGCCTATCAAGTTTAACTTTTCTAGTGCAGCATCAGACTTTTATAAGAATGGAATTCCAATTTTTCGATCCATTGTAACCGTACATATCCTGATAGTAAGTATCAATCAAATACTCATCTTCATGGTCAAGCAACCAACTTCTTAAATTAGACATTTTTTGCCTTCCTTTTTCATATTCTTCTTGATCCTCCCAATTCTCGCTCCCATAATCCCAGATAGATTTGTTAGTATCTTCTACAATTAAATAGTCTCCACTGGTTAGACCATTATTGTGAAAATACTCCACTACTCCCAAAACATTGACATGGGCATCTTCTATAACTAACCAAGGATGAGGAAGTTGATTGAGCATTGTTTTTGGTAAAACAGCACTCAAATTATGACAATCTCCTTCAATAAAATTTACTTTTCGATAATCTCTAGCTTTTTGATCTAGAAGAGATAAATCGATATCGATAGAATAAACCGAACCTTGAATCCCAAAAAGTTCTAAGTTATCTGCTAGGCAAACAGCACTACCACCATTTAAAGCACCAATTTCAATTATGGTTTTGGGTTTAAGTTCCCATAAAAGCATAGGGTAAATTCCTATTTCGGTGACACCTTTGTTCAGAATTATTCCTTTCCAAGTCTGTAAATAAGTATTACTTAAGAGTGTTTTCCAAGTTGTAGATGATAGATCGCATCGATCTTCTCTGGCAGAAATCTTGACAAAGCGATCAGGTTTGCTCAGTTCCTTAATATGTTCGGCATCAGTTACTACCTTTTGATAACCCATGTTATAAACCCTCCTATGAATTAAATGTGCCAGTAGGGTAAGTCCTATTTATTTTTCTAGATATAAATGCTTGAATTGCAAAAATTTTGTCTTCATTTAAAGTAGTCCCAATCCAAGAACGCTCCCTCAAGGTGTCTAATACCATAATTAGTATCATAGGCTGTTCTTCCATGCAAGACCCTGAAATTCTGTGCTACTAAACAATCTCCTGCTTTGAGGCGAGAGCAATATTGATAATCAGGGCTTTTCAGATACTTGAAAAAAGTTTGATAAGCTTCATAGAAAGATTATACTTGATTAAATGCTAAATTGGTTTTGCAGTTTTTGTGACTGAAATAAAATTCGCTAACTTCACATTTTTGATTGATTTTTAAGATGGGATTAATATTACATAAATAATAGTTACGCTGTAAATTAAACTGTTTAAAATGTATTGGAATTTCAGCTAAGATCTTAAAGTATTAAGGATGATTTTGGCGAAAATCTCTAGCTACACGATAGCCATCTACAACTATTGATTCGCCACCAGAAGCATTATTCTCTTCACAATAAATAAACTGTAATAATCGCCCTAAATTAAGGTAAGTGAAATCTGTATGAGGTGACAAAGGATGACCAACAGCTGAATAGGCTAAATCTACAGCTTCAGTACCCTTGATTGGCTTTACTGGTATATAGCAAGTCTTATACCCATGAGGTACAAATCTCTGGTTTTTAGGGACTTCGGAGCAGGGACTTCGGAGCAGGGACTTCGGAGCAGGGAAGAGGGAAGAGGGAAGAGGGAAGAGGGAAGAGGGAAAAAATAATGTGTACCTCATAGCTATGATAAACGCTATAAATCTTCCATAGTAAGTTTCATAAATCGGCCCCATAGAGCAAATAAAAGACTCTAATTCTTGTGTCGATTTGATATTTTCTAGTATTGTAAAACCCAAGCTAAAAAGCTGATTTACCCACACATCAAAATCACAATTGTGAAAATCGTGTCTTACCGTTCGCTCTTTTTGTAAGTCAGTTTTGTTCCATAAAATAATCTTTCTTGAAGATTGCACTGGAGTATCGAGTTCATTAACATGAGCCATTAACCAAGAAATGGGAAAAACACTTTGGTGAATCGGTTGTTCTTGCCAAGTAATAGTTAATTTATCGTCCTCCTCCACTACAGATACAGGTTTTGGGGGAGATTGAGCTTCACTAATGTCATAGATTTTCTGAAATGAATTAGGATCGCGACATTCTGGACATAGACAGTTATCTCGCAACCACATATAGTGAAAACGTTTGCCATCAACTGTTATAAAATTTTTTTCTTGCATAAGTTTAATTTCTAATTTAAAGATTATCGGATTTTATAAAGGACGTAAAAGCTAATTATCGAAGCATTAGACTTCACTGAAACTCCCAGGAAGTGATAAGCAAAGTGGTATTTATTCCCACCCCTGCAAAGAGTTAGCTTACCAGTCGTTTTTCGCATATATTCCACAATTTATCTAGTGTATCGGCAGCAGTAGATCTGATGTGGTAATTAGCTATTTCTGAAAGTACGGTCTCAGCAGGATTTATCTCTACTATGGGCACATTTAACCTACGAGCTTTATACAAAGGTTTAGTAATGTATTGGTAGTCTCTGGAGGTGCCGATCACAAACATGAGATCAATGGGAGCATTATCTAGGATCTTGAAAGTTTCTTCCGACGAACTCATATGATGTTCACCAAATAACTCAATATCCGGACGAATTAATCCTTCGCAAGCTGGACATTTTGGTGGTAAATCCATCGGTTTACTATATCCGGCTAGGAGTTCTTCTGCAGTTGTCCTGTAAGAACAATTTACACAAAATAGTTCGGAGAGTTGTCCATGTACTTGAATCAAGTTTTTACTTCCGGCTGCGCGCTCGAACCCATCTATATTCTGCGTCAATACCCATGTATCTGGTTTCCAAGACTCGATTTGTGCAATGACCTCATGAGCACGATTGAATTTTGCTTTATGACAGGCTGCTCCAATTTGCCACAGATATTTCCACGTTACTTCGGGACAAGATTGTAACATGTTTTTACTGATAGCTTCTTCGATTGGTATACCTTCTTGAGTGAGAACACCTTCAAAAAGTCCACCAACACCCCGATATGTAGGTAACCCGGAGTCTGCAGATAAACCGGCTCCAACAATGAAAAGAATAGACTCTGCCTTGAGAATGCAATCAGCAACAACACTCAGAATATCATCCATTAGTTTCTAAAACACAACATTCTAATTTTAGAACATTTCTCGATTCGAGTTAACAACTTATTTGAACACCCTGCAAACAAGCAAGCTTGTACAGAACTCTAGCTCCGACATTTCCATCCCACTCATCTCCAACATTACCAGGCGCAACCTCGCACAAATCAAAACCAATAATTGTTTTACCTGTTTTAACTAGTAATCGCAACAAGTAAATTGCTTCATTAAACTCCAAGCCACCTGGTACAGGAGTACCTGTATGGGGACAATAGGAAGGATTTAAACCGTCAATATCAAAGCTAATATAAACCTTGTCAGGTAAATTAGAGATAATTTTATCGCACTGAGCTGCCCAAGTGATGCCTTCATAAGCGTTGGCTTTAAGCTTCCAGTCATCAAACATGACAATTCGGCTATCACTATTCACCATTGCCATTTCTGCTTCACAAACATCTCGAATGCCCACCTGAACTAAGCGACTAATTTGAGGTATGCTCAAAGCATTGTGCATGATCGAGGCATGGGAATAAGTAAAACCCTCGTAGGCAAGCCTTAGATCTGCATGGGCATCAATTTGTAAAATACCATATGTTTCGTGTTTTTGTGCTAAGGCTTGCATTAAGCCAAGAGGTACACTGTGATCTCCACCAACGACACCGACTAGTTTGCCTTGCTCGAGCAATTCTAACGCTTGAGTATAAACCCAATGGTTCAGAGTAGCTGAGGCTTGATTAACCGTTACTAACTGTTTGGCGATCGCATCATCATCAACATTACCACCTGTTTCCATATCTCCAATAATCTCCTTAGCAATAGCTCGCATGGCGCGATTTTTATCTTGAATATCTGAGTTAATGGGTATAGTCCCGCACTTAGTTTGCCAAGCTTGGGGTAGATCAAAGTCGTACCAATCTAACTGCAGTGAAGCATCTAAAATTGCTTGGGGACCATTGACTGTAGCTTCTCGATAAGATGTAGTGACATCCCAAGGTACAGGTAAAATAACAATTGCAGCCTCTTCCACCGAATAGGGAAAACCAAAGAAGCAACCATTGGGCACAGTAATCTCATTAGGATTAAAACTGGCTTGATTCATTTGTTTTAGTTACACAAGGGGTGCATCTCATTTTTGTAAAAACATCATTAATAAAGCATCCCATTTAGGTAAGCACAGCGTAAAGAAAGAATTTTAGGAACATTTTCAATATTCCATTGTGAGCCTGATATTTTAACTCGCATTCCTATT
>NZ_JAAHHM010000114.1:0-20543 GCF_010692445.1 Moorena sp. SIO3E8
ATGAAAACCCTATATAAGGTACCTAATGACAAAGGACTTCAGACACGAGGAGCCGTATGTGGTGAAAGTCACAAGTACGGTTTTGAAGACGAGTTGGAGAGGGCGACCTCCCAGCTTAGTTTAACGGTGAGGGAACCCTTCCGTGTCTACCACAGCTAAACGTCAATCCTCCTGGGGATACTCATCCCACAGTTTGGTTACTTGTCGTATGCTCTGGTAATTACCATTGCCAACAATCAAGTGATCCAATACCGGAATACATAAAAGTTGACCTACCTGTAATAACCGTTCCGTTAGAGTAATATCTTGAAAACTTGGGTCAACACTGCCAGTGGGATGATTGTGAGCTACAATTACCTGTGTTGCTCCCTGACGCAGCACTTCTCGGAAAATATCCCGGGGATTAGCAATGGTTTCTGTTGCGGTACCAACAGTAATAATCTGAGTACCCAACAAATGATTTTTAACATCGAGTAGCAACACAGCAAATTTTTCATGATTTTGCCACATTAAGTCATGACTCAAAGACGCTGCTGCTGAAGCTGGACTATCAATGATTACACCTTCTGTTGGTCGAGACAGAAATGCCCGTTTTCCCAGCTCCACTGCTGCTAAAATCGTTGTGGCTTTCGCTAGTCCAACACCATGAATTTGGGTCAATTCTTGAGCTTTAATATTCCGCAACACAGCCATTGGGTCTCGTTGGTCTTTAGCAAGTTCCTGTAAAATCAACTGTCCCAAACCCATGGCAGAAAGCTTACCTTTGCCTTGACCTGTACCTAAAAGAATTGCTAGCAGTTCCGCTGTCGCCAGATTTTTAGCTCCTAGAGCAACTAATCGCTCACGAGGACGTTCACTGATCGGAATATCAGCAATTCTCAGGCAATATGTCATAGATGTACACTGACTAAGACTGAAGGGATTTATTTTTAGTTATCCCGTTTTGACCTAAGAAAGCTAGATTCCATTGGCAATATCCTGATTATCCCAATAATCGAGATGGGGAGATGGGGAGATGGGGAGATGGGGAGATGGGGAGATGGGGAGATGGGGAGATGGGGAGATGGGGAGATGGAGAAATTAGGTGTAAACAAACACAGATGACTAGCACAATTTCATAATACTGTCGTGCCAAATTGGCAATTTTGCAAAATCTTTACATAACTGATTTTATTTAGTGCATAAGTATTTGAATAAAACCATGAAGGTTGAGTGGTGGATTGTCTAGGAAGGTTATCCCTTGAGTAGCGGACTTTTCAGCAACAGCAATTAGCTAGCAACAAGGAAAAATCCATAAATTCTAATTATATTGACTGACTTAATACCTCAAACGGCGTAGTAGCTATGTTACAGTAATTAATTATTTACCATCAACATATAAAGATTTATGCTAGACTGCCTCAGAATTAAGTAAAATTTTGATAAATTTATCACAATCCTCGTCCCAATCACTAGGATTAACTGAGATGATGGCAAATCGAAAGCATATAGACATCTACCAACTTAACTATGTCAAATCAAGTATTTAATCTTTCAAACCTTAACGGCAGAATTGGGTTCTCTATTAATGGTGTTACCTTAGGTGACCGCTCCGGCTACTCAGTGAGCAGCGCCGGAGATATCAACGGTGATGGCAATGCTGACTTGATTATCGGAGCCCCAGGGGCAGATCCCAATGGCCTTTTTTCAGGTACAAGCTATGTAGTCTTCGGTGGTCCAGGTGTCGGTGCTAGTGGTAGCATCGAACTCGCTGACCTAGACGGTACTAACGGTTTTGTTATTGCCGGTCTTAATTCAACTGGATTCTTAGGCTTCTCCGTTAGCAGTGGTGGAGATATCAATAGTGATGGTACGAATGACCTAGTAGTAAGTGCTCCCGGTGCTGGTGCCAACAACAATGGCGTGAGCTATGTGATATTTGGCGGTCCCACTGTCGGCTCTACTGGTACCGTAGATCTCTCATCTGGCTTCGCTATCAATGGTGTCGATACTGCATTTTCTGGTTATTCCATCAGCAATTTAGGGGACGTTAACGGCGATGGTAAAGATGACCTCTTGATTGGTGCTCCTCATGCCTTGTTACCGTTACCTAATTTTCCTCCCGGTAGTAATCCTGGCGAAGCTTATGTGGTATTTGGGGGTACAGTAACTCCTGGCATTAGCCTAGTCCTTAATAGTAATGTTCCTGTTCCAGGAAACCTGGCAGGTTTTTCAGTCAGTAGTGCTGGGGATATCAATGGTGATGGCATCAACGATTTCGCTATCGGTGCTCCTGGTAGTAATTTTTTAACTAACAACAGTTCTGCTGGCAAAACTTATGTAGTCTTCGGTGGTGCGACTCTTAGTGCCACTGAAACCCTAGACCTCTCATCAATATCCTCCGACCCCACCACTGGCTTCGTCATTAATGGTATTGATCAAAGTCCCACCCTTGATCGCGGTGACAGTGCAGGCTGGTCGGTGAGTGATGCTGGGGATGTCAATGGTGATGGTGTTAGTGACTTAATCATTGGGGCTCCCTTTGTTGACGCTGGTGACCAGACTGATGTTGGTGAGGCTTACGTAATCTTTGGCGGCACAGATGTTGCTGGTACAGGGAACTTAGACCTTGCCAGCCTCGACGGTACCAACGGCTTTGCCATCACAGGGATTGAAGCGAATGGTCTCCTGGGCTCGTCAGTTAGTTATGCTGGGGATCTCAACTATGATGGGTATGCTGATGTTGCTATTGGAGCTGAAGGTGCAGGCAAAGTTTATGTGCTATTCGGCAGTGAAGAGTTGGGAACTACTGGCAGTGTAGACCTTTCTACCCTAGACGGGGAAAATGGCTTAGTTATCGAAGGTACTGACTCCCTAGGCTTCTCAGTCAGTAAAGCAAAAGACGTTAATAGTGATCACATTGATGACCTAATTATCGGCGCACCTGGTCTTGAGCTGAGTACATCCAATGGCAACACTTCAGGGACTAGCTATGTCCTATTCGGTAATCATGCTCCCGTGATAGACCTCAATGGTGTATCGGTCACAGATACCAAGACTGATTCAGATACCACTACTGATTCAGATACCACGACTGATTCAGATACCACGACTGATTCAGATACAGACACTGATTCAGATACCACGACTGATTCAGATACCAAGACTGATTCAGATACCACTACTGATTCAGATACCACGACTGATTCAGATACAGACACTGATTCAGATACCACGACTGATTCAGATACAGACACTGATTCAGATACCACGACTGATTCAGATACCACGACTGATTCAGATACCACGACTGATTCAGATACAGACACTGATTCAGATACCACGACTGATTCAGATACAGACACTGATTCAGATACCACGACTGATTCAGATACAGACACTGATTCAGATACCACGACTGATTCAGATACCACGACTGATTCAGATACCACGACTGATTCAGATACAGACACTGATTCAGATACCACGACTGATTCAGATACAGACACTGATTCAGATACCACGACTGATTCAGATACAGACACTGATTCAGATACCACGACTGATTCAGATACCACGACTGATTCAGATACCACGACTGATTCAGATACCACGACTGATTCAGATACCACGACTGATTCAGATACCACGACTGATTCAGATACCACGACTGATTCAGATACCACGACTGATTCAGATACCACGACTGATTCAGATACCACGACTGATTCAGATACCACGACTGATTCAGATACCACTACTGATACTGATCCAGCACCCGAGCCAATTATTGCAGCTGCCCCAGCTATTCCAGCTGCTGCCCCAGATCCAGATACCGAAGGCATTGATGCTACTATCACATTTACCGGTAATCAGCTGGCACTGTTCCCAGATAACAAATTGACTCTGAGTGATGGTAAGAACACCACTCTGGTTGGCGCAAAAGTAACAATTGCTAATCTGCTCAATCCCACAGAGGAACTGCTTACTGTTGACAACACTGATACTGATATAACGGTTAGCTTCGATGCGGACAATGGTATCCTGACCTTAGATGGGGTAGATACCATCCAAAATTACCAGCAAGTCCTCAACACCCTAGAGTATGAAAACACATCTGGTGTGACTGATGCCTCTGGTCGCATTATCCAGTTTGTGGTTGATGATGGTTTAGCTTTCAACAACGTAAGTGAGGTAGCTACTCTGATTACCATCCAAGATAATGACTCGACGGTAATTGGTACTTTCCAGGATGATACTTTGCTTGGGGGTAATGGCAACGATAGCCTAGAAGGGAGCTCAGGCGATGACTTACTCGACGGTGGAGCTGGTAATGATAGCCTGGTTGGAGGAGATAACTCAGACACCCTACTCGGTGGTGACGGTAATGACGTCCTTGATGGTGGGACTAATGGCGACTTCCTCGATGGTGGAGCTGGTAATGATAACTTGTCTGGGGGAGAAAACTCAGACACCTTGATCGGTGGTGAGGGTAATGACTCGCTGTTTGGTGGTAACAGTGATGATATCTTAGAAGGCGGATTAGGGAATGATATCTTATCTGGCGAAGGCGGTATTGACACCTATGTCTTGAACCCTGGTGAGGGAACAGATACTGTGTTTGGTTTTGAAGATGGAATCGATATGTTCAAGTTAGGTGGAGATCTGACCTTTGCTCAGCTGGCAATTGCTGGTAGCGGTGGGGCGACTACTATTACTGCCAATGGCGAAGTCTTAGCACAGGTGTTCGGGGTATCCGCAAGTCAGCTCACAGCGGCAGATTTTATTGTTGATCAGGATGTAATCGTTTAATTCAAGAGCCGCACACCCACTTCCAGAGTGGGTGTGTTGGGCCTTGTTGACAAATCCGCTGTACTTGTTGCTCCAGACGTTTCTGTTCTAAGGGTGGTAATCCAAATAAAATATTGCGACTTTGCCAAACTAAGACGGCTAAGGTTGTGCCAATACAGATAGCTAAACCTAGTGCAGGCACATGGTTGTAGATAATACTATACCGGAGTGCTGCCCAGGTAAAATGCGATCGCATCAGGGAAATTTCATACTGCCAAGCCCACAGGCTTAATGGAGCAACAGTTATCCAGAGAATGCCTACGAAAATCCACCTACCATAAACAGTTAATTGATGTAATCGTTTTACCCTGGCCTGAAGGATTGGGTCAAGGGTAATTTTTCGTCTTGGGCTATCTGGTTGCTCCATAATTAGAAGACTATTGAAAATGATAACTAAACTTCATCAGAAAATTCTGCTTCAATCACTGAAGTCCCCTCCTTTTCGGGATTAACTGCAACCTCGACTACAGACTGAGCTTTACCAGTGCGCTCTCTCCACCAAGCTAAGAGGGTACTGGCAATAAAAATACTGGAGTAAGACCCTGCTGTAAAACCAATAATTAGTGCTAAGGCAAAGAATTTTAGGGTTTCTCCCCCGAACAGCAAGATTGCTAACAGGGGTAGCAAGGTAGTTAAGGTGGTATTGATGGAGCGGGTTAAGGTTTGATTAACAGCATCCTCTACAATTTGATTGATATGTTGACCTGGCTTGAGTTTAATTACTTCTCGCACCCGGTCGTAAATCACCACAGTATCATTAACAGAAAAACCAATAATTGTCAATAGGGCAACCACAAATAAGGTATCGACTTCTACCCCTAGCACTAAACCTAGGATAGAGAAAAGACCAATGGCGATTAAGACATCGTGGAACAGGGCAACGAAAGCGAATAGGCCATAATCAAACTCGAATCGGAAGGTAAGGTAGACAAAGATGCCCACAAAGGCCATAAACAAAGCGATTAAGCCAGAAATAAACAGTTGCCTGCCCAAGGTGGGACCAACGGTGTCAATCTGAGTAGATTTGGGATCGAAAACACCAAGACGCTCGGTTAGGGCAGTTTGCAACTGGGTGCGTTGTTCAACATCTAATGTTTTAGTCCGAATTGTCAGGGCTTGTTTTTCTTCCCCTAGTATTTGGATACTGCTATTGCCAAGACCTTGTGCTGTCATGACGTCTCGCACCATAGCCAAATCGATGGGTTGGTCACAGTTTCCGGGTTGAGTACAGTCTCTCTCTAGTTGTAGGCGGGTACCACCAACAAAATCGAGACCTAACCGTAAAGGGGCTCCTAGTTGGATAAAAGAAATCACCATGGCAATGATACCGACCGTAATCAGGGCGGTTGAGATGCTCCACCAAAGCGATCGCGTTTTAATTACATTAAGTTTCATATTGACTTTTCTATTAGTAAATCCTTATATAGCAAAGGGAGTAGGGAGTAGGGAGTAGGGAGTAGGGAGTAGCGAGTAGGTAACAAAATTCTCAAAATTAATTTAGTTTTGCGATAAAGTAGGAATTATGAAATCGTTTTGTTGATGGAACCGGAGCATGGTCAAGTAATCACTTTATCCACAACTTTATCCACAACTTTATCCACAACTAGGATGAAGGATGAAATAGGTTTTTTAGTTGAACCGGATCATGGTCAACTAAACGCTTTATCCAAACCCTTGAATTACACTTCCTACTTCCTAGTTTCTACTTATTAGTTCCTACTTCCTAGTTCCTACTTTCTCAATTATTGGGTTGGTAAATTAGGGCAGAAGAGTTCTGGTTTCTGACGTACCCCTGGAAGTCCTAAAACTGTTACGAGCATCAGGGTGCGACTACAGGTTACGGCGGTAAACATACTGATTCCTACCCCAATGCCTAGGGTTACGGCAAAGCCTTTCACTAGACCTGAGCCTAGCCAAAACAGTACTGCACAGGCGATTAATGTGGTCACAGTTGCATCCAAAATACTAGAAAAGGCTCGGTAAAACCCTGACTCTACTGAGCGATACAAGGTCTTACCAGCACGTAATTCTTCCCGTGTCCGCTCAAAAATCAGCACATTGGCATCAACTGCCATACCGATACTAAGGATAAAACCAGCAATTCCGGGTAGGGTTAAGGTAACACCTAAGAAGGCAAATGCTGCGATGGTGAGTAAAGCGTAGATACTCAGAGCAATATTAGCAATGATGCCAGGCAGTCGGTAATAGACCACCATAAAGATTAATACTAAAATAAGACCAACTACAGCAGCATAGATACTACGTTGAATACTATCTCGTCCTAAGGTTGCCCCTACGGTGCGATTCTCCACGATTTCTACTGGCAAAGGTAAGGAACCTCCCCGCAGCTGGGCAGCAAATTCATAGGCACTTTCGGCATCAAAGTTACCGGTAATCACTGCTGCACCACCACTGATGCCATTTTCAGCATATTGCGCTGCCACACTCGGAGCACTAATTAGTAAATTGTCGAGGAAAATACCAATGCTGCGTCCTGTACCGGCAATGTTCTTGGTCAGCTCGGCAAACTTTTGAGCTCCCTCACTATCAAATCGAATAGCCACTTCCCAAGCACCACCAGTTTGAAGAGGTTGGGGACGAGCATCTTGGAGGTTTTTGCCAGTCAGACCAGTGCTTTCAAATAGTTCAAGGATGGCTTGGTTACTACGATTGATAGCAGCTTGATTTTCTGCGATCGCATCTCCATCACCACTGTTGCGTAATACCTCTTGGTTTAATTGTAGTTCTTGTAGCACTTGCTGTTCAACCCGCAGCTGTGCGTCTGTACCAATGTTTTGCTTGAGAAAATCCAGCTGTGCTGTTCCCCCTAGTACCCGTTCCGCTTGTTGCGGGTCATTGACACCAGGTAGCTGTACTAAAAGCTGGTCTTTGCCAACGGTTTGGACTACCGACTCAGAAACCCCTAGGGCATTGACTCGACCTTCTATAACGGTTTTAACTGCGTCTAATTGCTCAGCCGTGATTTCGGTAATCTCTTCGGTAGTGTTAATCTGAATTGTGAGTTGAGCCCCTCCCTGCAAGTCCAGTCCTAACCGGATTGGAAATTGCACCAGTAATATAATTGCTGTAATTACAAGTACTATGATTAAGGCTAATAGTGAACGCTGTTTTTGCATAACTACGACCCGCCGCAACAAATGCTATGATAATCTGTTTTGGCGAGTCTAGTAACTGAGAAAATATAAAGTCTAAAGTCTGAACTCTGAACTCTGAACTCTGAACTCTCAAGGCTGGAGGCTTAAATATTCCATGGATTGGCTACCTAGCAATCGGAATCTTTTTAACCTCCAGCATCTACCAATCAGTAACGCCCCCTGCATGGCTTTTGCCAAGCTTTAAATTAAATCCGCAAAGCCATCATCTTTTTCACACCCTCGACAATCTGATGGGGTTGGACAATGGTGAGATTTTCCAGAGTCCCGTTGTAGGGAGTGGGAATATCTTGGGATGAAAGCCTAAGCACTGGTGCATCGAGTTCATCAAACCAGCGCTCGTTAATCGATGCTGTTAATTCTGCTCCAATGCCACCGGTTTTCATGCACTCTTCTACAATAATGACTCGGTGGGTTTTGGCGAGTGAAGCACCAATGGTTTCAAAGTCTAGAGGCTTTAGGGAAATCAGGTCAATTACCTCCGGATCATACCCCTCTTTTTCCAGCTGCTTAGCCGCTTGCATGGCGTGGTGACGCATCCGGGAGTAGGTAAGAATGGTAACATCTTTCCCAGGGCGTACAACATCAGCTTTATCAAGGGGTACTAAGTACTCCTGGTCTGGCAGATTTTCTTTGAGATTGTAGAGCAGGACGTGTTCAAAGAACAGTACTGGGTTATCATCTCGAATGGCAGATTTCAGCAACCCTTTTCCATTGTAGGGAGTAGAGCAAGCAACGATTTTGAGACCAGGAACTGCCTGAAAGTAGGCTTCTAGACGCTGGGAGTGTTCGGCACCTAACTGACGTCCGACACCACCAGGGCCTCTAACCACCATCGGGATTTTAAAATTACCACCAGAGGTATAGCGCAGCATCCCAGCATTGTTGGAAATTTGGTTGAATGCCAGGAGTAAAAACCCCATATTCATGCCTTCGACAATTGGTCGTAAACCTGTCATTGCTGCACCCACAGCTAGACCAGTAAAGCTATTTTCGGCAATGGGGGTATCCAGAAGCCGCAAGTCACCGTATTTTTTATACAGATCTTTGGTAACTTTGTAGGAACCACCGTAGTGACCAACATCTTCACCGATTACAAATACTGTCTCATCCCGTGCCATTTCTTCGTCTATGGCTTCACGCAGAGCATTAAAGAATAGTGTTTCTGCCATTAATAATTCAATATAGGGGGCTACTGTGATCGTAGCATTGCCAGAGCCATCGGATAAGGCACAGGGAAGTTTACCAGAGGTAAGTCGGGCAGATGGAAGCCTTAATCAATAGTTTGTTGAAGCTAATTCACTCTATCGTCCCGTTTGCTAACATAATCTCTATTATGATAGGATGCTTATTTTAAAATTCTGCTCAATTTGAGCATAACTCAAGGGATAGAATAGATTCAGCACTTCGGGGCATCCCTTAACATAACTGCAACCGTCAGAGGTCTAGGGTGACTACGCTTCGGAAAACCGAACCACTGGCTATATACAATTTTAATCAAAATATCATCTATATATATAGTAGTTGTAATTCATTGAACGAGTTGACAGCATTCATCTTGAGGAGAATAAAGGACGCATGGGCAAGGTAGTCGGCATTGACCTGGGTACAACAAACTCCGTGGTGGCTGTCATCGAAGGCGGTAAGCCGGTGGTAATTGCTAATGCGGAAGGTATGCGCACAACTCCGTCAATGGTTGGCTTTAGTAAGGATGGGGAAAGGGTTGTAGGACAATTGGCACGCCGCCAAGCTGTGCTTAATCCCCAAAATACTTTCTATGGGGTGAAGCGGTATATTGGACGTAAGTATGCTGAACTGAATCCAGAGTCGAAGCGGGTTGCTTATACTATTCGCCGGGATGAAAGTGGTAATGTGAGAATTAAGTGCCCCCGCTTGAAAAAAGACTTTGCCCCAGAGGAAATTTCTGCGATGATCCTGCGGAAGTTGGCGGATGAGGCCAGCCGCTACCTGGGAGAGGAGGTAACAGGGACAGTAATAACAGTCCCGGCTTACTTTAATGATTCTCAACGGCAAGCCACACGAGATGCTGGACGAATTGCTGGGTTAGAGGTTCTGCGGATTCTTAATGAACCAACAGCAGCGTCTTTGGCTTATGGCTTGGATCTAGAGGCAAGCCAAACCATCCTAGTATTTGATTTGGGTGGGGGTACCTTTGATGTCTCCATCCTAGAGGTGGGGGATGGGGTGTGTGAAGTCCTATCCACCAGTGGTGATACTCAACTGGGGGGCAATGATTTTGATCGAAAAATTGTTGACTGGTTGGCAGAGCAATTTTTGGAATCAGAGGGAATTGATCTGCGACGCGATCGCCAAGCCTTACAACGGCTGACTGAAGCTGCAGAAAAAGCTAAGATCGAGCTGTCTGGGGTGGGTGTAACTGATATTAATTTGCCCTTTATTACAGCTACAGAAGATGGTCCAAAACACCTAGAAACTAGGCTGAAGCGCTCTCAGTTTGAAGAGCTATGTGTGGATCTAGTTAGTCGTTTGCGCAGACCCCTAAAACGAGCTTTCAAAGATGCTGGCTTAACTCCTATGGACATTGATGAAGTGATCTTGGTAGGAGGGGGAACCCGCACCCCGATGGTACAACAATTGGTGCGCAGCTTAATCGATCGGGAACCGAATCAGAACGTTAATCCTGATGAGGTAGTGGCAGTAGGAGCTGCAATTCAAGGAGGAATTCTCAACAGTGAAGTAAAAGATATCCTATTGCTGGATGTAACCCCGTTGTCCTTGGGTTTGGAAACTATTGGTGGGGTGATGAAAAAGTTAATCCCCCGGAACACGACTATCCCAGTCCGGCGGTCTGATATTTTTTCGACGTCCCAAAATAATCAGACTTTGGTGGAAATCCATGTCCTGCAAGGGGAACGGGATATGGCAACAGATAATAAGTCTTTGGGTCGGTTTAAGTTGACTGGTATCCCCCCAGCACCACGGGGAGTGCCCCAAATTCAGGTGGCTTTTGATATTGATGCCAATGGTATTTTGCAGGTATTGGCACTGGATAAAACTACTGGTAGAGAACAAAGCATTACCATTCAAGGGGCTTCTACCCTGAGTGAGGCAGAAGTCAATAAAATGATTCGTGAGGCAGAAGAATATGCTGAGATTGACCGGGAACGACGGGAACGAGTAGAGAAGCGCAATCGGGCAGAAAGTTTGGCTAATGAAGCGGAACGGCAACTGAGGGAGGTAGCTCTAGATTTTGGTAGACAGTTTGCTAGTGGTTATCGGCGTCAGATTGAAGGCTTAATTCAGGAGATGCGTCAATCCGTTGCCCAAAATGATGACCGGGCTATTGATCGGACTCAAGGTGATCTACAAGATGCCCTCTATGAGCTCAAGCGAGAGGTACGGCTGCAATATGAGGACGAAGAGGATGATGACTTCTTTGGGTCAATTCGTCGCACCTTCACCGGAGATAGTGACACAGACCGATATTCTGAACGGGATTACCGCCGGGATTCCTATGACTCCTATGGGGCTAGTTCATCGAGATCCACTCGCGATCGCTATCGCAGAAACCCCCTTGAAAATGATTGGGATGAGGATGATGATTGGTTCTAAATTAGTCAGTAGTTAGTTGTCAGTAGTCAGTAGCCACAACTAATTAGCAATTAGTCTTTAGGTAAAAGCCAACTCGGCTGTTCGCTTCAAAAAATACTGACAATTGACGATTAATCAAGAATAGATCAAAAAAGCGATGCAGCGCCTTAATATGGGGGTTTACACGGGGCTTACAGCGATGCAGCGCGGCCAAAGGGGGTTTCCCCCAATCGCGCTTTGCATGGCTGACAGGTGCGGACGCAGGTTCCGCACACAGACCCAAAACCATGAGGGAATGCATCAAGACCAAGACACTGACAATGGACTAATGACCAATGACTAATGACTAATGACTATGCAAAACTATCGAGATTACTATGAAATGTTGGGTGTACCGACAGAGGCATCCAGCGAGGAAATTAAAAAAGCTTATCGGCGGTTAGCTCGACAGTATCACCCTGACCTGAATCCTGGAGATAAGACAGCAGAAGACAAGTTCAAGGATATTGGTGAGGCATATGAAGTTCTCTCTGACCCGAATAGGCGATCGCAGTACGACCAATTCAGCCGATATTGGCAGAAGAAGAAATTTGGTAGAAAAGCGGCTAAAGCTGCTACTTTGATTAAAAATGTAGGCTGGAACGGCAATGGTCGTGGTTCAGCCCAAGGAGAGGATTATGGCAATTACCGGGACTTTAACACCTTCGTTGATCAACTACTCGGACGTCGCTCTACTAGAAAGGCAACATCAACCCCACCTCCAGGGACTCGGGTAAGTTCCGATAGTGCGTTTCGACCAGGGAAAACTAAAACAGCCTACACGGTTAGTTCTCGTCTGAGACCTCAACCGAAATCCCAGCCTCAGCCTCAACCTTATCCCAAACCTCAACCTCAAGATATTGACGCTCGATTAACCCTACCTTTGGAAAAAGCCTATAAAGGGGGTCGAGAGCGAATTCGCCTAGAAGATGGACGGGGTTTAGAAATTGAGCTACCTGCTGGGATGGTAACCGGTGCCCTGGTGCGGCTCCAAGGTCAAGGTATTGATGGTGGATGTTTAAATTTAAAAATCACTGTGTCACCTCATGCCTTCTTTAAATTAGAGGAATTTGATGTGATTTGTGTAGTACCAGTAACACCTGCTGAAGCAGTATTAGGTGACTTAATAGAAGTTCCCACCTTGGATGGTAGAGTGCAAATTAATGTTCCTAGTGGGGTGAGGTCAGGACAAAAATTGCGCTTGGCCAATAAGGGTTATCCCAATCAAGAGGGGGGACGAGGGGATCAGGTAGTAGAAATTCAGATTGTTGTGCCCACCGAAGTCACTGAGGAGGTCAGAGAACTCTACGAAAAACTACGGCAAATTGAGAATTTTAATCCTCGCCAGGATTTACTGGTCTAGGAAAAAGGCTGACATCCAAGCATCTCAACCATGACCGTTAATGGTTAAGTTAATGGTTAATAGGACCTTCGACGCCTAGAACTACGGGGACGTTGTCTGGAATAAGAGCGCTCTTGATTCCTCAACTTACGACTAACTTGGACAAAGACATCTCGTTGCAGGTAAGGATAGTCATTTACCCAAATGTCTAAGCTAGGAATATAAATATCACTGGTCTGGGCAATCTTGCCTAAGTCAGGCTGATTGGACATGACCAACATCTGAGCAATTTGTCCAGGTGAAATATTTTTGTGGAGGCTTTGAAGGGGAACTTGCAGCTGACTCATAAATCCAGTTTCATCTTCCACTTCTACATTTAACCGTCTCTCCCGGTGTTCCACAATTACCAACTCACCCCGCTGATTGACTTGTTCTTCTGTACCAATCAACTCCTCCGTTACAAATACATCCTCGATTCGGCCTTGCCAGAAGCCGCTATAGCCATATCGGCGCATCTTCAGGTTCCGCATACTTGCCCAATATACAGGCGACCACAACCAGTAAAGCCCTGCAGTGATCTCGAATAACACGCGGAAGGGAGCAAAACCTGAACCAAGAATCAAAGCTAAAATTAAAATCACCACGACTGCGATTAGAGAAATTAACAGTCGCCTTAAAAAATCTCGAAACTTACCCCAGTAGTAGCGATACTGGAGTCCCGTGGCTAGGACGGGAACGATTTGTTCAAACTTCTCGCGAGTGATGGGAATTAGCATGGGTTTTGTACTTAGTTCTTAGTCCTTAGTCTTTAGTTACTTAGTATTTAGTGTTTAGTATTTAGATTTCTTGTGATTGATCTCAATTTTGACAAATCACCAATGACTAATGACTAATGACTAATGACTAATGACTAATGACTAATGACCAATAACTGGTTACAAGATTTTCTCTAACCCATATAGTAGACCCTTGAGCTGGGTAACTTTGCGAATCGCGAGTAGTACTCCTGGCATATAGCAGGAACGGTCGCTGGTGTCGTGACGTAGGGTGTAGATTTGACCAGGGGCACCAAAGATGACTTCTTGGTGAGCAATTAAGCCAGGTAAACGCACGCTATGAATCCGAATGTTGTCTTCTGCAATGCTTCCCCTGGCACCTTTTAGTTTTTCGGTTTCTTCCACCATGGCCGGATTATAGGTTTTACCGGCTCCAGCCATGCGTTGGGCAGTTTGAATGGCAGTACCGCTGGGAGCGTCGGCTTTTTGGTTGTGGTGGAGTTCGATGATTTCTACGTGGTCAAAGTATTGAGAAGCTTGCACAGCTGCTTGTTGCAGTAATGCCATACCAATGGAGAAGTTGGGGATAATTAGGCAGCCAGTGCTGGATTTTTCAGCAAATTCCGAGAGGTCTTTGATTTGCTCGGCACTAAGACCAGTGGTGCCAACTACGGGGCGGACACCGTATGCGATCGCAGTTCGGATGTTGTCGTATATGCTGTCAGGGTGGGTAAAGTCTACCATCACCCCTTGGGTTTTTTCTTGGGTAGCCAGAACTAGATTGGCTTGCAGGTCATTAACAATGGGAATTTCAACTGGTTCGCACCCGGCTACTTCTCCGGCGTCTTGACCTAGATACTTAGGATTGGTATCGATGGCACCGATTAGGGTTATGTCTTGGGCTTGAGATACAGCCTTAATCACCTCTCGACCCATTTTTCCGGCGGCACCGTTTACGACTACTGGAATGGGATTTGAATTGGACATGGTTTCAGGATAGTTTGGGGCTCTGCCAAGGCAATTTTAATCTATATTGCGTCATCTATATTGGGAGTTTTCGTGGGAGTGGGGTTAGGGGATGGAACCGTGAAGACCCGAGCGGACACTAAGGATACCACTAAGGGTAGATGGGTTAAAATCTTGCTTGTTGTTATAAGCCCCCGTTATAAGCCCCCAAATTTATCCCAAATTCAAGTTTACTATGCTCTTTATCGGTGAGGCTAATCCTGAAAGAAACGATTAGTGCTGTAGTACTAGGTTAAGTCGTGAGTCAGCTAAATGGTTATTGTCCAACCCAAGTCTGGCTGAAATTATTTGTCACGGCTATACTAGCAAAGTCAGTATATGTTTGTAACTAGCTTAATTTGGTATATGAGTAGTGCTGTTAAAGTCGTTCAACCCACAGGCATTCTAGATGGTACACAAGCTGCCGAGTTTCGTCAAGAGGTTAGTGAGCTGGTGGACTCTGGAGCAGATATTATTTTGATTGATTTTAAAGATGTTACTTTTATGGATAGTTCGGGTTTGGGAGCGTTGGTACTTGCTCTTAAAACGGTTCGTGCTGCTGAGAGCAAGATGTATATCTGCTCAGTTAATGAGCAAATCAAAATGTTATTTGACCTGACCAGCATGGACAGAGTATTTGAAATCTTTTCTACACGAGAAGATTTTGAAAGCGAGGTGCTTTCTACAAGATAATTCCAGGGAAGTCTATAGGGCGATCGCCGTTGGGCGTAGCCCTTTCCAAATCCTAGATTTTCTTTTAAGCTGTTGCCCATTTAAGGATATTATTCAGTTATAAAAAAAACTCAAACCCTATTCCGTGCTCCCCTGCTCCCCTGTTGTCATAACAAATTTAAATGAAGAGCAGCTTAGGGAAGGTAGGAAGATGTTTTAGGGAAATTTCCTAAAGCTTGATGAATTCGACACAACCAACTATGCTCCGATTGAAGACTCAGCAGCTTCAAGTCATAAGCTTCGAGTCATAATAATTAATTTTTCAGTAATTTTACCGAAAAATTGGCAAAAAATTGGCTATCAATTGGCGAAAGAATCCACCAATCGTTTTTTATACTCCCACTAACCTGGCTGAATTATTCTGATGATTTACTGCCTTTAAGTCTCCTGTCTTCTCTTTAAAAGCTGCCAATTTTTGACATTGCCCATTGCCCATGGACCCGATGCTAAGCAAACGGCCCACGCTAGGGAAACTGAGGTTGATTAGCCCAGAACGAGCTGTTCATACAAAATTGATTTCTAGTAACGATAAATCATCATCAAAATAGTGTTTAGGGTTCACGGCTTGCAGAGATTTCAAAATCAAATCTAAGTGACAAGCACCATTGTGATTTTGCTTACACTCTGCCAGCAATCTGATGAAGGGCTCAAGCCCCCAAACGTTCCCATTGGATTGGTCAATCTCGTAAATGCCATCGCTGAATATATATAGGGTGCTCGATTCAGTAATTTCACAGCATTGATCAATATAATCGGCATCTGGGAACATACCAACAGGTAAGCCAGGCGTTTTTAGACGTTGTACTTCCATCAAGGAACCATGGGTCTGAGCAATTAATATTGCGGGTGGATGTCCTGCACTAGCATAGACCAGTTGACGCTTGACCTGGTTATATACCCCATACCAGACCGTGAAGTACTTATCATTTCGCTCAGTAATCTGGAAGGTTTGGTTCAACCCTCGTAGAACATCACTCGGTTGATAGTAGTTAATCGACTTTAGAGCCCGCGACCTGAGTAAATTTAGCACTGAAAGTGTGGGCAAGGCAGCTCGTAAGCCATGTCCAGCAGCATCCAGCAGATAAATTGCTAAATGCTCTGAGTCTAGCCAATAATAGTCAAAGCCATCACCCCCCAGTTTCCGGGACGGAATAAATCGGGTGTCAATGGTCACCGATGGTTTGCTCATCCGGTCTGGAAGAATCGAACTAACATACTCTGCTGCCTCTGCTAATTCTCCCTCCAACAACTGCTTTTGGTGCTGCAAATCATGACTGAGTTGGTGTAACCTCAAGCCAGCCCTGACTCGTGCGTTCAACTCTGCTATTTCGATCGGCTTACACAGAAAGTCATCTGCTCCAGCATCTAACCCCTCTACCCGGTCTTCAATGGAATTTCGAGATGTCACCAGAATAAATATGGTGGTTGAGAGTCCCGGTGTTGCCTTGAGTTGACGACAGACATCCAATCCATTCATACCGGGCATAATCCAATCGCAAATGACTAGGGCTGGACGTAACTTTTGTACCTGCACCAAACCTTCTTCGCCGTTGCTAGCTACAGCTACCTCATAACCCTGGTGGCAAAGGGTCCGTTTCAGTAACATTTGCATGGCTGGATCATCATCAATAATCAGAATTTGGTTCATAGCACTGAGGTTTTAGAAATTACTTTAGGATTTATCAATACACTGACTTACAATGAGGACAGCCAGTAGATTCTGACCGGCTGAATTTCACGAAACCTTGATCGCGTAGCGTGACGTTCCGTCAATCAGACCCCAAGACAAGTTAGACTGAGTTACTTTTATTGATGGCATTCCCTATTGGCGTACCGGATTTATTTGTTATAACTTTTGTGTATTGCACCGGTTCCGGTTTCTTCCCCCTTTTATAAATCTCCATCAATTATTGCTATTTTGGTCAACATTATATAGGGCAATACCCCCTAGAGGGCAAGACCCCCTGGCTTGATAGAAAACGGAAAAAGAAACCCCATTTGCCCCAATGGTTTTCCCAGTGCTTCTGGCAAAGCTTCTGGAAAAAATTTTCTTTGAAGGCATTGAGTATTAGTCCATGGTAGAGGGAGATATAAATCTAGGTTAAACTGGATTCCTTGATCTTAGAGTACCCTTTGGAGAGAATCAGGCTTCAATGTGGTTGATGTATGTGGTTGATGTATGTGGTTGATGTAAAAGATTTTGAGGAATTGAAAAAATTGAAAACATCTATCCAAAAATTTCCTAGCGACCTTAAGGCGTTAGAAAAGGCTTTGGGATGGTTTGACCAGTTCAAACCATCGTCTGTTCGCCAAAAAGTCTGGTTGCAGTGCCAATTAGCTCTCGCTGAAGGATTTACCAATGCTGTTCGCCATGCTCACAAAGATTTGCCAGAAGACGTTTCCATTAAGCTCGAACTTACTTTATTCCCCCAGCGCTTAGAGTTACGCATCTGGGATCAAGGCCCTCCCTTTGATTTAGAACAGCGGCTTATAGACCTCAAGCAGGAAATGAACCCTCAATCTGGTGGTGGACGTGGCATCGCTATACTACACAAAATCGCTGATCATCTCAGCTATACCCGTACCGATGACAACCGGAACTGTTTGTTAATTGTGAAGTGTTATCAGGAATTGGGAAAGAGGGATTTAAAAACTTTTTGTAAAGAAAATGTTAAGGAGTCTCGATTACCAATTGTCAGACCGATGGAGTAGGATAATGAGATGGGTGACCTAAGTGGCTGAAACTCGCTTTGCTGTGCTAGTTAGACTTTTGTTGACATTTATTTAGACTCAGCACAAAATAACACAAAATCTTTAATATTCTGAGTAATTCACTATTTTGTTTGGCAACACCATCATTAAACTCCTTGGGGACTCCCGTTATACCCGTGTTAAGCAGCGTCTGGCACTGCCAGTAAGGGTTAGCGGCAGACGGGGCGTATAAAGTGCTGACCCAGGTGACCCACACAGCTCCTTGGGAATTGGAGACTGGATCTGTTGCGCTTCTTGATAATCTTTGCTTTGATAAAGAAATATTAATAATGCACTTAGTGGTGCCGGTTTGCGCGCAAGCTGAAAAGCCGCTGCATTAAGCGTAGACCAGAAAACAAGTAAGCTCAATGATTTGATCTGCTGAGTGATTAGGCTGTTTGGTTCAGCCGTTAAGAGTTTTGTACTATTAAGAATACAAGCTCCTTTGGAGCCGCTACGCGAACGCTATAATCCCGTTCTGGAGCGCGATGGGAGTATCAAACCGGGTTTGGAAGAGTATGTTCGCAAAATGCGATCGCATTTTGCGGCCTTTTTCGGTGACCTTACTGGCGGCAAAGACTCTCGGTGATCACCGATAACTGTTTCTGTTGCTATGGGACAATTACTGGGAAAATTACTTTGATCCTAAATAGAATTTACGGTAGCAGGCTTTGGTGAATCCTTCGCAACACGTTGACCTGTCATCACCATCGGAACTCCATTTTCCGGAGCAATCGCGAATCCACGACGAGCTGGTTTAATGATTTTGTCTTGTGCTAGGGCTAAGTGATAATTAGACAATACCTTAGCCAAAACCAGTTTCATTTCCAACATCGCCAAAGCAGCACCAATACAGCGTCGGTTTCCACCACCAAAGGGAAAATACTCATAAGCAGAGTATTGACGCTCAAGGAATCGTTCTGGTTTAAACTGATCGGAGTCTGGATAGAGGTCTTCTCGACGATGGGTTAAATAGGGACAGGCAAAAAGGGTAGTATTGGCCTGATAGTGGTGACCCATAATAGTAATTGGGGCTGTGGTAATGCGGGCGAAGATCACAAACGCCACTGGGTAAATCCGCAGGGTTTCGTAGGCTACTGCTGTGAGATAGGGCAGTTGGGCAATGGCCATCGGGTCGGGATTATCCCCTAAGCTATCAATTTCCTCTAGCAGTTTTTGGCGCACTGTCGGTAATCGATGAATCCAGTAAAATGCCCAAGCTAAAGCGGTTGCAGTAGTCTCATGACCTGCAAATAAGAGAGTCATCAACTGATCTTTTAACTCCTGATCACTCATCAACTCACCATTTTCATCCCGAGCAGACATCATTAAACTGAGAATGTCATTGCCCATATGCTCGGGTTGCTCTCGGCGCTGATTAATCTCTTCCTGAAGGAGGTTATAAATTTGCTGCCTACGCCGCACCATCTTGCCCCAAGGACTCCAAGCCCCTAAATCTCGTTGCAGGAACTTAAAAAACAGCATACTAGAGCGCAGGGGGGAAGCTGTCATATCTAGCATCGCTGCCAGCAGTAGCTTGAGTTTTTGGTAACGGGTACCCTCACCTAGACCGAAAACCCCCTGCATGATTACCTCGATGGTAATGTCTTGCATGGCAGTACGGGCAGTAAAGGCTTGACCGATTACCCACTGACTCGCTACTTGCTGGGTAATATCACAAATCAATTGACTGTAGGAATGGATTCGTTGCCCATGAAAGGGAGGAATCAAGAGTTTACGCTGCCGCTGGTGGGGTTGACCATCGAGTAAAGTCATTGAGGTTTCCCCCAGCAAGGGTCGTAGCAGCTTATTTCGTTCACCAGACTTAAACTGGCTAGGAGGAGCGCTCAAGACTTCCTGAATTGCTTGGGGGTGGCTGAGGATGACTAACGGTCCCAAACCACTTAGCCGTATGGTAAATGTATCTCCATAG
The DNA here is from genome assembly GCF_010692445.1 of Moorena sp. SIO3E8. NCBI lineage: Bacteria > Bacillati > Cyanobacteriota > Cyanophyceae > Coleofasciculales > Coleofasciculaceae > Moorena > Moorena sp. SIO3E8. The sequence goes on from NZ_JAAHHM010000114.1 coordinate 20,155, forward strand.
CGTTCTACACACTGATCCAAATACTTCAGAGGGTCAGCAATCCAATAGATTAACTGTAACCACTCAGGGATTTGAGGACCTTCAGGCAATTTACTCACACTCGTTTTCCTCTGTTACTTTCTCAAGACAAATTCATGACCTAACCTAACTACCATATTGCAACAAAACCTTCGGTTAGCTCATTACTATCAGAAAAGCGCTTATTGACAAGCTATTAATAGGATTAAGGGTAATCAAAACTAGTCGATTAATCCTATTCTGTTATACCAATCCTAAATGATTTTGAAGAAAAATGAGATATCATGGAATATAAATTTACCACCATGTTCTCATGACTCTGGAAGAATTTATAGCTAGCAATCGAGACCCTAGAGAGCTAAAGCGAGCAA